>JACSRQ010000150.1 GCA_014879675.1 Ignavibacteria bacterium | reverse complement strand
AACGCAGCAAAAAGAAAAAAAAAAAAGGCAAAGAATCTAAGCGTTATTTTTAATATACATAGCATGTTATTGATGAAAGGGACTTCATTTTTCTGCAAGAAGCTGTAAAAGCGATAAGGAAGCCCATTTGCGAATAGATTGATTAATACAAATATACAGCGGTACGTTTCCTGAAACAATGACGCGGGTCACAAATTCACATGTTTTTTGATTAAAAAAACATTTGCAATGAGGGCTTAAACCTGCCAGGTTTGAGCTTCGTGAATCCTGAATATTCGTTGTGTTAAAACCTGGCAGGTCTGGATTACAATAGATAAAACATCAGCGAAAATTTCAAAAGCATGCCATCGACTCAACATAAAACGTATTACGCCACTTCGCGGCTTATGAAATCGCTTCCCTTTTCACGATGGGCTGCGCCCATCGCTGATATATTTCGCCCCGTTGGGGCTTTAATTTATCCCATGGATTTATCCGTGGGATAACTGAACAATGAAATTCGATGAACCACTTCAGTGGTTTCAAACCGTTAAAACGGTTTTTCGTGTGTTGGTGCTCTTGTCCCCACGACTGAAGCCGTGGGCTGTCCAAATATTTGTAAAGATCTATAATTAAAAAAAGGCCCATCAAAAACTGTTGGACCTTTTTGATAAACAAAGGGTTCCACTATTTGATAAGTACCATTTTTCTGGTTTCAGTAAAATTGTCACTCTCCAGCCTGTAGAAGTATAAGCCGCTTGGATAACCGGACGCATCCCAGTTTACCGAATAAGAACCTGCCGCCAACTTTTCATTCACCAATGTTTCTATCTCCCTGCCGAGTATGTCATAAATTGACAGCCGGACAATCTCAGATAACGGCAATGCAAATTTCATTGTAGTTGTCGGATTAAAAGGATTAGGATAATTCTGTGATAGAGAATATTCTTCCGCTATAGTTCCAACAATTGGATCTATACCAATAAGTGGATTTCCAAGATCAAAATTGATATTGTTCAGACTGCTATTTGTAATTGTGACATTCTGTGAAACAGGAGCAAAACCCATTCTATACGTTATAAGTTCATAACTACCTGAAGGCAGCTTTGTGGCAATATATGAACCGCTTCCGTTTGAAATTCCGTAATTCTTAAAAAAACTGCCGCTCTTAACATAGATAATCGCGTCTTTAATGTGAGTAACATATGGGTTATCAATATTCGCTGTGACCTGTCCGCTAATATTAAAGGGATTTGTTGTATTATTTATCCTGTAAACCTGGCAATTAATATTTGTCAGATTTGTTGTTGGTGTAATTTGTGTTGCTTCTCTCCAGTCAATAGTGGAGACATAATATGTGGGTACGAATTGCAGCATATCATCATCCTGATAAAACATAAGATCGAGTGATTCGCTTGGGACGTGGGGTAACGTATACGTACCATTGGGATTAATACCGGTCGAATCAACCGTAATTATCTTTGACGTGCTGCTTTCATATTTGATAGCTTTGACGTAGCCGCCCGTTACAGGCTGATTGTTATCTTGTAAAGTGACCAAACCTGATACTGAATAAGGGCCATTGCCGGTCAGGTTCCTGCGGTAATAAATTTCATTGTTGCCGACTCTTGGATCGTTCCATACGACATGAAGTGCTGAATTTGAGACAGATATGCAGGGATTTTCCGCTTGTTCCCCACTTCCCGATAATTTGAGCTCATTAGCCCAGTTTATACCGTTATCCGTAGAAATTCTGTAGTAGATTCCGTTGTCGATTGCTCGGTGATCTCTCCATACGTAGTGAATTACTGAACCGTATGATTGAATGTAAGGCCCCATAGCTCCGTTGCTGGTAGTAATTGCCGTACCTGAACTCCATGTTACTCCGTTATCAGTGGAGCGTTTGTAAAAATTATTATATTGAGTAGCCGCTGTTTGAATCATGTAAGCCAAGTGCACATCATTACCTGATACTGAGATACTCGGGATCCAAGGTATGCCGGCAGTCACGAGAATTTCCTGGTCACCCCATGTTAGTCCGTAGTCGGTTGATTTAATATACCTTACCTGATAACTTGGATACTGAATATTCCAGGCAATATGTACATTGCTGCCGGATTGGCAAACAGAAGGATACTGTGCTGTCATTGAAGGATTCATTATTCTGAATTCATCATTCCAGCTTTGGCCGTTATTGGATGAGGTTTTTAAATAAACTTGCCCATTTCCAAATCTGGTATCGGTCCAGCAGACTATAACATGTTCATTTTCACATGAAATTGACATGCCTATACCCGTTTTGTTTGGAGATAACAGCGTATTAGTACTCCAGCTTGATCCTGAATTTGAAGAATATACATAATATATATTTGTTGTATCGTTTCTGTCATCTCTCCAAACAATATGAACGAACTGCCCGGATGAAGTAATGGCAGGGTAGTTAGCGGTACTATCAGTATTATTGATCTTTAAATCATTGCTCCAGGTTGCACCATGATCGCTCGATCTTTTGTAAAAAACGGCTGGCTTTCCGTTTCTGTCGTCAGTCCACACAACATGAACAAAATTATCGCTTACGGTTATCCACTTGGAATTGTTGGAATTACCTACGGAAGACCCGTTAGAATTGGTCAGCCTTTGTTCAGGCAGCCATTGAGAGAATGAGGTTTGTGTAAGCTGTATAAAGATGAACAAAACACAAAACACAAAAATCAATCGGGTTTGTTCGTTAGTTTTCATATATTTCTCCAATAGGGTGTATCCCTATGATAATGTTTTTTTATAATCGTTTATTGTAAGGGCCTGGCTCCAGTACATATCAAAAAGGTCCATCATGTATCTTGCAAAAGAGCTTTTCCTCAGTATAATATCTGCTTGTGAACTGCCAACCTTTCTCAAGTCTTCTGTATTGATGAATACACTTTCCCCATCGATAATTGTTAGATTGGGAATGTCCTGCGTGATGAGTTTTATTTGCTCACCCGTTGACTCGAACTCCCTGCATATCTCAATAAGCTGCTCATGAGTCGCTTCATATACATTACCGTTTCTTGATATTTTGAAGTCAAGTCCGGTTTTATAGATGGTTCGGATTCTGCCGCCTCTTTTGATAAAATTCTTCGCAAGGGAATCTGCTTCGCTGCTTACCAGTCCTTTAAACTTATACAACCCGCAAATCTCTTTTTTTGCCGATAAGAGCAGCTCCTTATATTTGGAAATTCTGTGTTTGTTAAATCCCCTAATTATCTCAATATTGATTTGTTTATCTTCCGCTTCGTTTGTTGAGCTGTAAAGCTGTTTGACGGATGTAAAAGTATTTTTTATCCTGTTAACAGATTCTGAGATTTCCTTTTGATGCTGGTTTACAATTTTATCAAGAATAATATCAGGGTCAATAATCTGGTACTGTAGTATCCGGTTGGTTTCGATCTCATTGCAATAGCCAAGCTTGACAAATGACTTAAGAATATCATAAATAGAACCCCGGATAATCTTCGCTTCGTTCACAATTTCTGAAGCGCTCATTATCTTTCCTTTTGCGAGCGTCACAAAAACTTTTGCTTTATATTCGCTGAATCCGATTTCTTTCAGCTTTTCTATAAGATCTTGATTTTCTGACTTTGGCATTTGCTGAACTTAACAAGTTCATCAAAATTAGAGGCTAAATAATGTGATTTCAAGGTGAAATTCAGAATTATTTCTGATACGTGCATTTTTTGTGAAATATCGTGGAAAAAAGGGTAATATAATGGCGATAAAATATTGTATTACGCCCTTTCAGGGCTTTCATTTTGTGCTCCTTCTTCCGATGGGCTTCACCCATCGCTGTTATATTTCGCCCCGCTGGGACTGATAATTGCATCAGCAGAGTCTCTCCGCAAGAGGACTCTGCGTGTGGTTATCCATTTTTCCAGAGTCCCGCCGGCGCAGCCACTGTGGAAAGCGATGTGACTACCCCCTTGTGTTCCCCCTTCCAGGGGGAAATGAGTTTCCGATGGGCTGCGCCTATAGCAGATATATATCGCCACTGCGGGGATGTATCCTGTAACTCGAATCGCCTGATTCGAGTGCATGCGAATTTTAATGAGGCGAAAGTCGCGGGCATGCAGAGTGCGCACTGCAATCCGGTCAGGCGACTGGATTTACAAATTGTATCAGCAGAGATTATTTGAAAAAAAGAAGCAGGAGAGGGTTGTTGGTGAAAACACCAACAACGGGAAAATGTAATTATTTGATTCGGAGTACTTGTGATGTAAGGTCGATTTCCAGTAATTGCAGCATGTTAAGAAGGGAAGTGCCTATGAGCCCGCCGTTTGATTCAAGTCCGTACTTTGCGAAAATGGGCGAGTCGGTAAACAGGCAATCGATATTTTTTATCCCGATGCTGCCAATAGTGATATTTTCAATTGATCCCGTTTCAGTTTTGATCTCATTTCCATCGGCGCCGAATATTTTTTTGCCGGTGGTGGTATTAACATTAAACATCTTCGCTGTGCTCATTGGAAAAATGCAAAATGGTGAACCGGAATCCAGCAGGAAGCTTGATTCAGTTCCGTTAACCAATCCCTTAAAGAATATGTGACCCTGACTTAATGTAAACGGTATGGTTTCTTCAGGTTCCTTCAGCATGGATTTGCTACTCAAAAAGCATTTCCCGTTTTGTTCTGCCGGGATCTGCATTGTTATGAAATCAGCGTTTCTTAGTATATCCAATCCAATGATCGCTTCTATCTTTACTCCATCCACAGTCTTCAATGAATCAATTACATAATAAGTCCAATTGCCGGTTTTGATACTACCGAGAGACGATTCAGTTATGCTGCAGGCTTCAAGACCCGTCAGACTTCCGCCGAATCCGCTTAAAGAGCTTTCAACTGATTCACTTCCATCGGCGGAGATCATAGATGAAGATGTTTTGAATGTATTAACGCCTTCCGGCACCGCTGAGCGGGTAAGGAATGACTGAGCAGCCGCAAGATCAATTACTGCATTCACTTTTTGGGAATTGTTAAGTACTAATTCAGTAAAATAGTAACCGCCATGATGCCTGATATCAAACACGCCCTCAAGCTTCATTGATTTTTCCGCATCTGTGATTTCTGTGGTGATGGAATAGTCACCGGGATTCATAGGTATATTTCCCTGGAACATATCTATAACAGGTGAGCTATCATCAGCTTCGGCTTTTTCATATCCGGATATTTTGAAGACTTTTTTAACATCGGTTGAAATGACATTCACCTTAATATCGAATCGTGAGAGCTCCTCCGGAGTTTTAGATAGCAGCTCCTTCTGTGTTCCGTCAGGTTTTTGCACAGAGATCTTGAGTTTTCCTTCGGTAAATCTGGCTATCATAACGGATTTGTTTCCGGCCTTTACAAAATCACCCGAGGTACCCGCTGAAACGGGAAGTATTAATGTTATGCAGCCTTCTGATTCGCCGCAAACAAACACCTCTGTTTCATTTTCAGCTATGCTGATCTTCTCAATTTCCAGCCCGGTATCAGACTTTTTGAGCAGAAATACCGAAACTGAAGATGTTTGTGCAAAAATATTTAGTGATACTATGATAAAAAAAATTGCTAAAGTTATTTTTTTCATTCTCAGGCATAAAATTGCCCGCGGCTCTGAATAAGTGCGGCGGGCAGATTTGTAGTTTACTTTTTATTTGTTTTGTTCACTTCAATATTAACTTTCACTTTTCCGTTTTCTCGGGTGATCTTAATTTCATCATCAGTCAATTCAGGTTTGCCATTATCTTTTCTCACCATATCCCGTATCTCGGCATCTGTTTTGCCTTCAAATTTCTTCGGGTCAACCTTTTGAGTAAGCAGTTTTACCTTTTCCCTGCTGTTGTCATCTTCGATATTCAGCTCAAAGCTTCGGGGCTCTTTTATGCTGTCAAGCCCAGAGTTTTCAACTGTAAGATCGCGTCTTCCTTCGGGCCCTGTTTTGAATTTAAAATTCATATCAATGCCCTGTTCCTTCAGTTTGCTTTCCAACTCGTTTTGCAGCTCTTCATCGCTCATTCCGGTTGCATCAATATCAATTCTGAAGAAGTTATTCAGCGCTGCTGAATAAAGCGGGCGTTTGACATCATAGTTCATTGGGGTAATTTGTATTGTAACAATATCACCAAGTGATTCAAGCTCGCGGCTGTAATCCATAACCTGCTCTTTTGAAGTATTCTGAAGTACTATCCTGTAAAGTACCTGTGTGCTGCCGTTGTTAACATTATCATTTTGTGTTACCTGCGCGTCTTTCATCCATGGGAGGGCGTACATCTTGGCTTCAAATCCGGAGTTATCCTTCGGAACAACCAGGGTAATCACTTGCCCTGCGGATTCAGTTTGGGTAACAGGCATGTTACATGCGGCTACTACTGCGATAAATGCTATTATGGTATAAACAAGCCTCAGCTTATTTGCAAAAAAGAAATTTTTCATTCTGTGGAGCTTCCTTTCTTTAAGTTTGTCGTTAGCGAGTGAGATGTTTGCCTTGTAAAGCCAGTTTTCAACTTCAGGAAAAGTGGATGAATAGTCTTCCTGCTTTACCTCACTAAAACGATGCTCCAACGATTTATTTTTATCTGTATTCATTTTATCGTTCTGACCTGATTTCTGCAATGAGATTAAGTGTTTCGTTTTCCAGGTCGCCGTTCAGATCCCCGTATGGATCGTCACCCCGGCCTGAAAAATGTTCCTGTTGGGTGATCTGTTTCTTCAGTTTTTTCCTTGCCCTGCTCAACCTTGATTTGACCGCTGATAAACTGTTCTCTTTTTGTATCGTAACAATTTCTTCGATCGAAAATCCGGCAATTTCATAAAGCAGTATCGCTGATCTTTCTTTTGCTGATAGCACCGATAGCGCTTTATTCAGAACTATCCGGCTTTCAGTTTGTTCGGCCCTATCGAATACTTCCGGCATATCAGGAGCATTGTATCTGGAATCATCAATCGGCAGGAACTTTTTCCAAAAATGCTTTCTGATAGCGGTATAGAAAGTTGTTGTGATTATTTTAAAGAACCATGAACGGAATTTTGTTGTATCCTTCAGATTATGAAAATTTTCCAGGGCAAGCAGAAATGACTGCTGCAGGACATCTTCGGCATCATCTGCAGACCATGTGGCACAGAGTGCCCTTGAATACTTTACAGCATCATTGTAGTGAGGCTTCAGCAATTCCGTAAATTCGGCCGTATTTCGGGACATTAAATTGTTTTTCGTTTGTAATCCGGATTCCTGTTAATATGATGCATCTATCAGTATAAAAGTCGCACACTGCCCGGAATAAAGTTTTACAAAAATACACCACTTTTAAGAATAAAACTTAATGCAAAAATACGTTATTTTTGTAATATACAGCCGGTTATTCTTTATTCCACAACTTTCAGGATCGATCAATTCTGATGGTAATCTGTACTAAAATATGAAGACAATTTTATGTTACGGTGATTCACTTACCTGGGGATACGATCCCGTAAGCGGCATGAGATTTCGTTATGAAGAAACTTGGCCGGCGGTAATGGAGCGCTCACTCGGAGATGAGTACAAAGTTATAACCGAAGCGCTTGTTGGAAGGACAACTTGCTGGGATGTTCCCTATGCACCATACAGGAACGGCAAAGAATATCTGCCGATGCTGCTGGAATCGCACTCGCCAATTGACCTCGTGATAATTATGCTTGGTATAAACGACCTGATGCACCAGTTAGGAAAAAGCGCTGATGATTCTGCATGGGGATTGCTCGCGCTTATCAGGGAAACTCTATCACCCTTGTTCGGCGGCAAACCGCCGCAGATATTGATAACTGCTCCGCCTTCACTTGGCAAGTTATCAGAATTTAACATGCTGGCATTTGCGGGCAAAGAAGAGGAATCAAAAAAACTGGCACTGTGCCAGAAGAGTGTTGCCGAAACTGC
The DNA here is from genome assembly GCA_014879675.1 of Ignavibacteria bacterium. Classification (GTDB taxonomy): domain Bacteria; phylum Bacteroidota; class Ignavibacteria; order Tepidaquicellales; family OLB5; genus OLB5. The sequence continues at coordinate 10,915 of JACSRQ010000150.1, read as the reverse complement.
CCTTTGCCACTTTATTGATTCAAACCAGTTTGTTAAGGCATGCGATACGGATGGTGTGCATCTGCTGCCGGATCAGCTTAAAACTCTTGGTGAAGCCATAGCCGAAAAAGTTAGATCAATTAAACTATGAAAGAGCATCCCCGTGAATTGATTAAGGATCTGATGAGGATTCCGGGAGTTGGCAAATCAATTGCGAATGACCTGCTGAACATCAACATTAACAGCGTTGAGGATCTGAAAGGCAAAGATCCGCAGGTGCTGTATGACAGATCGAATGAATATGCAGGTGTTGTGCAGGATAGATGCCTGCTGTATGTATTCAGGTGTGCTGTTTATTTTGCCGAAAATCCGGAACCTGAACCTGAAAAACTTAAATGGTGGCGGTGGAAAGATACATAAGTTCTTCCAATTGAACGTTGTAACGCAATTTCAAAATTGATTCTGTTTTAAATTTCATTCTAATACTGTTTACTGCTGTAACAAATGAATAACCGTAGAAAAGAGATCGGATTCAACCTGCTTGCATGGCTTATTGCAGGCAATATGTTTGTGATATTCAGGTTTTTTGGTATGTACGATTTCGAGCAATACTTCATACTGAAAAAACCTATCGAAATGGAATTGATGTTCTTTGAAGCCAACGTAGTTGCAGTTGTAAACGGTCTTCTGCTATCACTGGTAGATATTTTATTTGATACACCCAAGTTCAAAAGGAATTCATTCAGGTATATTATTACAGTAAAAAGCCTGGCATATGTTGTGACGATGTTCATTTCGATTGTATCAATATTTGTTCTGCACGGCATAATTATTAACAGGGAAAACAACTTCATGTATTCGCTGACATATACACTTGGAAGCCAATATACTATTGCCCTGTATCTATATGGTGCTTTTATCAGCCTACTGATAAATGTGCTGAAAGAAGTAAATAAAAAATTCGGGCCGGGCATACTGATTAAGCTGTTTTCAGGCAGGTATTATAACCCAAGGGTCGAGGACCGAATATTCATGTTCATCGATCTGAAAGCTTCTACAACCATTGCCGAAAAGCTGGGTCACCTGAAGTACAGCAGGCTTATACAGGATTGCTTCTATGATGTGACTGATGTTGTTGCCAAATTCGGCGCGGAGATATACCAGTATGTGGGCGATGAAATTGTGCTCACGTGGGAGCTTGAAAAGGGGATAGAGAATGATAACTGTTTCAGGTTCTTCTTTGAATTCAGAAACAAGCTTGAATTGCTGAGTGATTATTATAAAGAAAAATATGGGATTCTGCCGGTGTTTAAAGCAGGTATGAACTGCGGAACGATAACAGTTGCTGAAGTAGGTGAAATTAAGAAGGAAATAGCATACCACGGCGATGTATTGAATACGGCTTCACGTATCCAGGATCAATGTAATGAATATAACAAGCCGCTGCTAATTTCGAATAATCTGTATAAAAAAATGCCCAGAACGGGTGTCTTTAAGATCGAGCTGATCGGTGAAATGATGCTAAAAGGAAAATTGAATCCTGTTGGGGTATATAGTGTTGATTGTTCAAACCCGGTAATTTAGCTTAATTGAAATTGAATAACTACAAACATAAATTGATATAATGCAAAAAGATTTTAGAATAAAGAAGGCTATCAATGATGACCTGCTCCCTTCGTTTGAAATAAGAAAGAACGCGATGCTTCAGTATATTGAAGCCTCCAAAGGCTGGAACGAAGAAGCGGAAATGAAGCTGCATGTTGAAGATTTCGATACTGATGTAATGCAGATGATAATTGCTGACGGAAAACCGATCGGCGTATTGGAAACCGTTTCAGGTGACGGCATATTGGAAGTGCACGGCATTTACATCATTGAAGAATACCAGAACTTTAAGATCGGTTCAAGGATCATGACGGGGCTGATCAGGAAGGCTTCGTCGAAGAAAAATACCATCATGCTGCAGGTTCTGAAAGTAAACACACGCGCTAAGGATTTTTACTTGAAGCTGGGATTCAAAGTTTTGCGTGAAGATGAGATTTATTATAAAATGATCTATAAGCATTGAATAATTTACCATGAACCATTAACTTGTATAGCCCTCAGTACATTTTCCAACTACAACAATGAAAAAAATGGCAATTGCGGCGCTTAGCGCCGGCCTGGTTACAGGCATTCTGATACTTATTACTCTTCTGCAGCTAATGGGGGTTACTTTGAGCGATAGGGTGATAACTTCATCCAGCCAGGGAGATTACGTAAAATACAATTCCGATGATCCGTACACGTTGAATATAATCAAACAAACGCAGCCGCTGAATTCAAATTATATAATGATGATCACCGGCAAATCTGATAAATCATACGGACACGTTGTGAATTATATCGATCCTGCTCCGTTAAGTGATGATGATATAAAGAAAACGCGTATCATATGGAACAAAGATGGTGTTGAAGTTACTTTCCCCCTTGGGCAGAAGTTATACATTCCCAAAGAGAGATTTATTGGTTTAAGATAGCTTCTAGTATATTGGTGTCACACCCATATTATAGAACATAAATGACCACTGGTCGGCAACTTCTTCAATATATTTTGATGTTGGCTTACCCATTCCGTGCCCCGCTTTTGTTTCAACCCTGATAAGCACAGGATTGCTGCCCTTATACTTTTCCTGTAGTGTCGAAATATATTTAAACGAATGCGAAGGCACTACGCGGTCATCGTGATCTGCAGTGGTGACAAGTGTCGCGGGGTACTCAACTCCCGGGCGAATGTTATGAATGGGGGAGTAACCCAGCAAGTACTTGAACATATTTTCATCATCGCTTGAGCCATACTCCTTTATCCACGCACCTCCTATTGTGAACTTCTGGTAACGCAGCATATCCATAACTCCAACCGCCGGGAAAACAACCCTGAAAAGATCAGGCCGCTGGTTCATTACTGCGCCTACAAGCAATCCGCCGTTTGAGCCGCCCGCAATTGCGAGCTTATCTGGATTGGTATATTTTTCCGATACCAGGTATTCCGCGGCTGCAATAAAATCATCAAATACATTTTGTTTATTTGTAAGCATTCCGGCTTCATGCCACTTCCGCCCGTACTCATTTCCGCCGCGAATGCAGGGCATAGCGAACACGCCGCCGTTTTCAAGCAGTATCACCCTTGAAGCAGAAAATACCGGCTTCATGCTGATACCAAACCCCCCGTAGCTGTATAGGTATGTGGGATTGTTCCCGTTTAGCTTGAGTCCCTTTTTATAAACAATGAACATCGGAATTCTTGTGCCATCTTTGCTTGAATAGAATACCTGCTTCGATTCATAGTCCGCAGTATTGAACTTTACTTCCGAAGCATGGAAAAGCTGAGAAGTATTTTCTTTGATATTGTACGAATATATCTCTGCCGGTGAAGTTAGCGAGGTAAATGTATAAAATGTTATATCGTCATCACTTTTTCCGCCGAAACCGGATACATTTCCGAGCCCGGGAAGGGAAACATCATACAGGTAATTGCCTTCAAGGTCAAACACGCATACTTTTTCTGCAACATCAACCATGTACTGCGCGAATATTTTGCCGCCAGTTATCTGTACGTTATCAAGCGGGTATTCGGATTCAGGTATTACTGTTTTCCATTCAGCAGTAACATTGTTCAGGTCAAACTTTACCAGCTTGCCGTTCGGAGCATCTTTATCGGTGAACAAATATACGCTGTTTCCCGAGCAATGCACTACAAAATAAGTGTATTCCATTAAGTCATCAGTAACAGCGCGAAAGCCATCTCTTGATGAAAGCGATGTTTTAAACATCAGCTTATTTCCTTTTTTGCCTGCCTCGTTTATATAGAGGAAAAGATAAGTTTCATCTTCCGAAGAGTCCATCCAGTGCGAGCGGGCGGGATTGCTGTCATCATTATAAACAAGCAAGTCCTCCTGCTGTGACGTTCCAAGGCGGTGATAGTAAACTTTATGGTACTCGTTCTTTATTGTTAGTTCATTTGAATTCTCAGGTCTATCATAGCTTCCGTAAAAGAAACCTTCTTTATACCAGCCCGCATTTGAGAATTTTGCGCGGCTTATATGATCAGGCAGAAGCTCCCGGGTTTCTATATTCATTACGTATATATCGTTCCAGTCAGAGCCGCTTTTGGAAACCAGGTAGGCAAGATATTTGCCGTCATTTGATACATTAGAGCCGACGAGTGAAACTGTACCATCTTCAGAGAATTTGTTTGGGTCGATAAATATCTCTGGATTCCCGTACAGGCCTTTTTGAATGTACAATACGCTTTGATTCTGCAGCCCGTCATTTTTATCGAAGAAGATATACTCACCTGCTATAAATGGCTGCGTGTAACGGGGATAGTCCCACAGTTCCGTTAACCTGGCTTTGATCTTATCACGGAAAGGAATGCGTGAAAGATACCCGAATGTAACTTCGTTTTGTGATTCGATCCATTTAGCTGTTTCGGGCGAATCCGTTTCTTCGAGCCAGCGGTATGGATCCTCTATTTCTACTCCAAAGTAATTGTCTGTATGTTCCATTTTTCTTGTTTCGGGATATAATAATTTAACCTGTGAATTGGCATTAATGTTCAGGGCTATGAGCAATATTAAAGCTATCAAAAATGCTTTTGAGTTATATTGGCCGAGGGTTTCCATAACTGAATGATTAATGCTGCTTATACAAAATTAATCGTTTGTTTTGATTTCTCCAAGTGATTTTTCACTTCCGGCCAGCACCACCGAAGCCATCGTATCACCAACAACATTGGTGGTGGAGCGGCACATATTGAGTATCCTGTCAACTCCGACGATCAGCGCTATGCCTTCTACAGGCAGCCCAACGGCGTTAAGCACTACAACAAGCATGATCAGTCCCGCCCCCGCAACAGGTGCAGTTGCTGCGCCGGTTATCACGCATGTTATGAATATAGAAATATGCTGGGCAAAGGTCAGATCAAAGCCGTAAACCTGTGCAATAAAAATTGCTGCAACAGCCTGGTACAGCGCTGTGCCGTCTTTATTAATTGTTGTGCCGATAGGCAGCACAAAGCTGGCGATACGGTTGGGCACTCCAAGGCGGTTTTCGGTTACATCGATCGTTACCGGCAGAGTTGCGGATGATGAGCTGGTGGTAAACGCCACCGCAAGGACTTGCTTCTGTGCGAGGAAAAATTTTATTGGAGAAACACCGGCGAATGTTTTTACCAAAGCGGGATACAGCACAAATGTAACTATCAGCATTGCAAGAATTGCAGTTAGGCAATACCAGAACAATGTACCGAGTATCGAGAAACCGAATTCCGCAACTGTTGCAGAGATGAGCGCAAACACAGCAAGCGGTGCAAGCAGTATCACCTTCTCTACGATCTTTATCATAGCTTCAGTAATGCCCTCAAAGAAATTGATCACCGGTTTTGCCCTTTCTTTGGGTATATAACACAGTACAAGACCGGTAAGTATTGCAAAAAAAACGATCTGCAGAAAGTCGCCGTCGGCAAGACCTTTGAAGGGATTCTTAGGTATGATGTTTACACAAAAATCTATGAGGTCAACTTTTGCCTCCTGTTGTACTACCGGTGAGAGCTCGTCTTTGTATGCTTCAACAAGCCGTGTTTTGGTTTCAGCAGACATATGCTGGCCCGGCTGGATGACAACAGCTAATACCTGCCCTAATCCAACAGAAATCATTGAAGTAAAAAGGAACAAAACCAGCAGCTTGCCGCCGAGCTTTGCAATGTGTTTAATATCATGGAGTGATGCTGCTCCCACAATAAGCGAGGCGAGCACAAGCGGTACGGCGATCATGTTCAGCAGCCTTATGAATATCTCGCCAATGGGTTTTATATCCGCGCCTATAGAACTTGATTTCTTCAGTGACTTCAGCTCGGTATATACAAGAGGGGCGGGGACTGAGGGTATTTTAACGACCAGGCTGGTTCCGACAAGACTGCCGTCTTTTCTCAGCGATTCGAAGTATTTCAGTGCGCCTAGTCTTGAATCTGCACCAAAGCTCTGCAATACAGAATCACCTTTTTGAAAAGTGATCTGTTCCCAATTCTCTATTTCAGTTTTGGTATTCCCGCTGGTAAGGATCAAGCTGTGCTGATCAATGCTGAATATCGTGCCGAAAATTATTCCGAGTATAAGACCAATGAGGATCTGTATATGGAGTTTAACTTTCAGCCGTCTCATTCAGTGGCTGTATTTATGAATCTTTCTCTGACTTTCTGTAAAATGAAGAGGAACGCTGCACTGATTCCTGCAATTGCAATGGTTATGCCCCAATACCTGCCATCCAGGAATGAAATCTCATAGAATGTTTTGATCCAGTGGATCAGTATAAATCCCGATTTTGTTGCCGCAAGGAATGAATAAAGTCCAACAAGCCCTATGGCATAAAGGATATAGAGCTTCATATTCTTTTCATACTTATGTGCTACAACTGATAGGAAGTTTACCGATGTAATAATTATCATGATAGAGAGCATCACCATCTGAATATCTTCAGGTGTGAAGCCCGCGAATTTTTCAGTGTAATACTGCCCCAGGTATGATGCGCCTACAAGTATTGCTGCAGAAATCATAACAAAGCTGAATAGCTCTTTGGTAAAATTCTTAAGTTTACTTACATTGGAGTTCCTTAACGCTATGATAAATGAGGGCAGTCCTATGGAGAATATGTTTATCAGCGATACCCGGCGCGGGGTTAAGGGGAATTCAAACGCGAAAAACATAGAAAGTATTGTGAAATATATCACCATGAAATTCTTGGTGAGGAAAAGCTTGGCTACAGAGCTTACAGTGTTAACGATCTTGTTGCCCTCATCAAATATGCTTGGCAGAAGAGCGAACTTATTTTTCAGCAGAACAATATCAGCAACTTCTTTTGTTATCTGGCTGCCTTCCTCCATTGCAATACCCATATCAGACTCTTTTATGGCGGGCAGGTCGTTAACACCATCACCTATCATTGCCGTATAGATCTTCTCCTTACGCAGCGTTTTAATGATGCGCAGCTTGTGTTCAGGCTTAAGGCGTGCAAATATCTTCTTCTTCATTATCACTTCGAAGAAGTCGTTATCGCTAACCTTCTCTATCTCGCTGCCGGATATCAGCTCATCATCGGAAATATTCCAGCCGATCTCTTTAGCTACTGCCTGAATGGCAAAGGCATTATCGCCTGAAAGTATCTTAATTTCAATTTTATTCTTATGAAAGAGGTTAATTGCTTCCATCACATCGCCACGAACCTGGTCAGTTATCGATACTATACAAACCGGTTCGATCTTGATCTCTGATAGGTTCTCTTCAATTTCTTTAAGGCTTCTGCCTGATGTTTCTATCCCGAATAACAGGTTCCGGTAAATTTTCAGACCTTCTTTATCAAATATCTCTTCGGCTTCTTTTTTGCCGATCGATCTCTCATTCAGTATATCATACCCACCGAATATTATGGTAATCCTGTCATCATTTGATTTTTGTTCCTTGGTATTTGTTATTTGAAGCAGGCTCATTTTATTTTCAGAGCTGAAGGGAATTTCTTCAGCGACGCTTGCGCCTGCATCGGGTGGGTATATCTCAAGCGTTCTTAGTGTAGCATTTTTATCGGATGAAAGCCTGGCGTATGTGCCCAGCAATTCCTCGATCTGTTCTTTGGTAAACTTCGTGGTCAGTGGCGTTATGCGATTTACAGCCAGTTTGTTCTGTGTTAGTGTGCCGGTTTTGTCGGTGCAAACAATTTTTACATTCGCAAATGATTCAATTGCATTTAGCTTCTGGATTATTGCGCCGATCTTGCTGATCCTGTATATTCCAAGCGCAAAAGTTACACTTGCCATCAGTACCAATCCCTGCGGGATAAGCGAGAGCATTACGGTTGAAATCTTGCGCACAAAATCGAGGTCTGAAAATCCGTTAGGATTACGGATGATCTCAAGAATTACAAGGAATATCGCGGTTGAAAACAGCACCTTCACTATAAAATTCAAACGTACCTGTAGTGGAGAGAGGTTCATCTTGAATTTTTTGGCGGTCTTGGTTATCTCATTCGCGTAGCTGTTATCGCCAACTTTTTCGGCGCGGTAATATCCGTTGCCCGAAAGGCAAAAGCTGCCCGAGAGTACTTCGTCGCCGTTCTTCTTGTTTATAGGCAGTGATTCACCTGTGAGCAAAGACTCATCTATTTCAAGTTTATTTGAGTCTTCTACAATGCCATCAACTACCACCTGATCGCCGCGTTCTATAAATATAACGTCATCCACAACAACATCCGCCTGGTCTATTGTAACTTCAGCGCCATCGCGTATTACTTTTACTTCTTTCTTCAGCAGCAGACTCACTTTATCAAGTGCGCGCTTCGCGCGGATTTCCTGGTAAACTGCAATGAAAGTATTCAGCGAAATTACGAATGTAGTACCTATTGTATCATACAGCAACCGTGAATCACCCGATGTTATGTAAAAATACAGCAGAAAAAGTATCACAGATGAGATAACCAGGTTGAATACGGAAAATACATTTTCTATAATAATATCCCTGACCTTTTTGGTCTTGGTAACACTCGAGCGGTTTATCTTCCCGCTGTTAATTCTTTCCTGTACTTCGTTGTGTGATAATCCTATCATATTTTAGTCAAAAAGTCAAAGTTAATTCAATAGTCAGAAGTAAAAGTGATTATTCCAGTCAAAAGGCAAAAGTGAAAAGGCAAAAAAGATTATAACATATATCGATTGCCTGATATTCTGAAAACTACTTCGTGTTTTTTATCATTGCAGTCAGTAGTGCAAAAACATTGTTTAATTCTGAATCTAAATTCAATAAATCACTTTCGTTGAAGTATTCAAGCAGTTTGCAGATCTCAATTTGTGTGTCTATTTCAACAGAGGATGATCTGGATACTTCGTAGAATCTTCTTCTTTCTAAAACTGATCTTCTTGCGGCTCCTTCCGCAATGTTTGAAGCAACAGAAATTGAAGCTCTTCTTAACTGCGATGTGAGAACGTATTTTTCTTCTTTGGGCAGTTTACCAGTGAGTTTATATACTTCTTTTATCAGTTTAAGGCTTTTATCCCAAACGGCCAGATGTTTATGATTAAGTTTCAGCATATTATTAGGATTTATTAATTTTAATTTATTTCTGAATTAAACCAGTAATTGTGTTTAGTTTTATTTTTGCCTTTTTCTTCGATTGTTTTTGCCTCTTTCTTGCTTTTTGCCTATTCACTTTTGCCTATGATAGTTTTTGTTTCTTTTTGACTTTTCCCTTTTGCCTTTTGCCTTAAAACTACATCGCTCCATCATACTCGGCATCCGGATTTATCTCCCCAAGCTCGCCTTCACTTGATGCTATTACCACGCAAGCGAGCGAATCTGCCAGCACATTGGGTACGGTTCGGCACATATCAAGGAATCTGTCAACACCAATTATTAAAGCTATGCCTTCTTCAGGCACACCAACAGATTTTAGTACTATAATAAGCATCAGCAATCCCACTCCCGGTACGGGTGCCGTGCCGACTGCGGCAAGAGCAGCGGTTAGGACTATGGTTAGCTGCTGGGTAAGTGTCAGATCAAATCCAAATACCTGCGCTATGAACATAGTTGCAACGGCCTGGTAAAGCGCGGTACCATCCATATTAACAGTTGTGCCAAGGGGCAGAACAAAGCTCGCAATCTTATTTGGAACGCCAAGCCGTTTTTCGCACACATCCATAGTCACAGGCAGCGTTGCTGCAGAAGAGCTTGTTGAGAACGCAACAGCAAGCACCTGTCTTTGCGCGCGCATGAAATCTTTAAACTTTATCTTTGTGAATATGCGAAGCAGCAGTGGATACTCAACAAAGGTAAGGACCAGTAATCCCAGCACTACAGTGATAGAGTACCACATTAGGGTTTTGAGTATTGAAAATCCAAACTCCGCCACAGTTGCCGCTATGAGCGTAAACACAGCATACGGCGCAATTATCATTATTTTTTCCACAAGCACGATCATTGCATCGCTGATTCCCGTGAAGAAATTTATCACCGGTTCTGATTTCGCCTTGGGTATCTGCATCAAGAATATTCCGGTAAGAATTGCGAAGAACACGATCTGCAGGAAATCGCCATCGGCAATTGCTTTGAACGGATTTTTCGGAACTATGTTTACAATGAAATCAACTATGTTCATCGAAACATTCTGTTCTATCCTGGTTTTTGCATCATCCTGGTATGTATCAAGCAGCCGGTCTTTGGCAGACTGATCCATAATATGTCCGGGCTGAATGAAGTTTGCAAACAGCAAGCCTATTGTAATTGCCATAACTGCAGTGAGGGCGTAGAATCCCAGAGTTTTGCCTCCGATCTTCGCCACATGCTTCAGATCAGTAAGCGAGGCCGCGCCAACTATCAGTGATGCCAAGACAAGCGGAACGGCGATCATATTCAGCAGGCGGACAAATATATCTCCCACAGGCTTGAACCAAACACCAATGCTTTTAACTTTTTCAACGGATACTACATTTTCAAAAACCCGCTCTGAACCATCGGAGAGCTTGATCTTTATCTTAGCGTCTTTTTTATCCTTTAGGTTTTTGTAATACTTTACAATGGCGAGCTGGTCGCTTTGGTAAAATGTTTTAACTACAGAATCTTTTTTGAGGTATGTAAACTCCTGCCAGTTCTCAACTGCTTCCGAATTTTCTTTAAAATTGAGCTCAACTTTGTTTGGATTTACAGAAAACACGGCCCCGAAAATTGCGCCGAGTATGAGCCCGATAATTATCTTGGTATGAAGCTGCAGTTTAGGCAAGTTTACTCCTTTTCAAATAAATATAATCCTGCAATTTATGTAAAAAGTTATTAAAAATCCCCATAAAGAAATGATATTGAGGTATGTGTTAAATGTCTAAATGTGCCTGTCTCTTATACACATCTCCGAGCCCACGAGA
>JACSRQ010000098.1 GCA_014879675.1 Ignavibacteria bacterium | reverse complement strand
TTTAAGTTGATTTTGGATTAGAATTCATATAAATTTGTTAAAAATATATCTACATACATGAAAACATTAATAGTTGCATTAGTATTTCTTTGCGGTTCATTACCGGTATTCTCACAGGGATTTACATTCACAAGAACATCTCCTGCTATCGTAGTTTCAAATGATACCACTGATTCTGAAATAGTATCATACGGATTATTGCAGGTACCTTCGGGAACATTGAATATCAGGATCATCAGAACAATAGAAAATCTTTCTACCGGCTGGGATACGCTCGGAACAGCAATGTGCAACTACCAGAATTGTTTTTCAAACACCACTGATTCCGTGACAGCTCCATATGGCACAGCAACGAGTGATGATACTCTGTCATTTCATTTTTACTGCTACGCAGTTCCGCCGTATGTTTATGTACCGGGTGCAGGCTCAATAACTATCAGGGCTGAGCTGGTTTCTAATCCTTCGCAATTCATAGAGCAGTCATTTGGCGCGGCAACTTCCGGTTTCATAGGCATCCAGCAGATAAGCTCTATAGTAAAAGAATTCAAGCTTTCACAGAACTATCCTAATCCGTTTAACCCGACAACAAAGATTAATTTCTCGATCCCCAAGAGCGACTATGTTTCACTCAGGGTTTATGATATGCTGGGCAGAGAAGTAAAAGTTTTGGTTAATGGACCGCTTACCGCAGGCGAGTATGAAACTGATTTTGATGCAAAGGGACTTTCATCGGGTATGTATTATTATAGCCTGAGATCAGGTGATTATGTTGACGTGAAAAAAATGGTACTGGTAAAATAACCGCAGATTAATCAGATTTAAAGATTTCGCTGATTTATTTTTCAGGGAACGGAAACACAGTTATATTGTTAAACAAGTAAGATAATACTAAAAATGAATTCCCGCCTTCGCGGGAATAGAAAATTATGGCAGAAATAGAACAAGTACGAAGTAAAGATCTAACAATGCTGGAAAAGACCTACATCCCCCAGATAGTTGGCGGTTTGTGGCTTACCTTTAAACAGATGTTTAAGCCTAAGGTTACGAGACAGTATCCCGAAGAAAAATGGACACCGCCAACCGCGTTCCGCGGAAGGCCGGTATTAGTGATGGCAGATAACGGCGTTGAAAGATGCGTTGCATGCGGTTTATGTTCCAGAGTATGCCCGGCGCTCGCTATTGAAGTGCAGGCAAACGAAGTACCCACGCTTGAAAAAGAGCGTTTCCCCGAGAAGTTCGAGATCAATATGCTTAGATGCATATTTTGCGGATTCTGCGAGGAAGTTTGCCCTGAAGAGGCAATTGTAATGAGTGATGAATACATTCTCACTTTTACATCACAAGACGAGGCTATTTTCGGTAAAGAAAAGCTTTTCATGAGCGAAAGAAGGCTCAAAAGACGTCTTGAATTTTTGCATGAAAATGTATGAGTAAAAATTTACTATTTCTTTCCCTCTTAATATTACTGGCTTTTAATTTCACGGCATCCGCCGGTGACCTGGCAGAGAACATTTCAGACCCCGGGGTGACGGCTGCATATGATGGTGATGAAACTCCCGCTGATTCCGTTGATGCCCTAACTGTATTTTCAGCTAAGATAAAGGATAAGACTGTTTATATTAACTGGAGGCTTCTGAATCCGGTTAACATTTCATATTTTGATGTATTGAGGCTTGATCCGAAGAAAAAAGATTACAAAAAACTGAATGAGGAGCGCATTAAGAAGGATGATTTCCTGGAGAAATCAGTAACCGCAGAGAGTAAGACCGTTTACATGTATGATTTTGAGGATGAGCCTGAAAGGGACGGCGTTTATTTCTATAAGCTGAGGGGTTACAATTCGAACAACCAGCAGATATTTGAAGCAGATGAATTAAAGATCGGTATTACGGGAATAAAGAATTTTAAGATCGAACAGAATACACCGAATCCGTTCAATCCAACCACAAACATTTCATACGAGCTGTTTGACGCTTCGACCGTTAAGCTGAAGGTATTTGATCTTATCGGAAAAGAAATTGCCACACTTGTTGATGCATCGCAATCAAAGGGTGTTTATACGGTTACATTTGATGCTTCAAAGTACACAAATCTAACAAGCGGTATATATTTTTATAAGCTGGAAACAGAGAAGTATTCAGAAGTGAAAAAAATGATATTGACGAAGTAAATCAATTTTTGGAAGTATAAAAAAGAGACCTAAGGGTCTCTTTTTTTATGGGGTGAACTCATCCGCTTGCATAACCTAAACTCATCCGATGACTTGTTCTTCGTAGAGCCTGGGTTATGGGATAGCCAGTCATCGGATGAGTGTACCTCCCTATTTCACTTTCAACTCGAGTTCTCTTTCTGATTCTTCGCCGGCGCGGAGTATCTTCAGTTTGATCTTATCGCCAAGATTCATATCCATGATTATACCCCAGAAATCTGAATCGTTACCTATCTTTTCACCGTTAATTGAAAGAATTATATCTTCCGGCCTCAAACCTTCTTTATCAGACTGGCTGCCTTTTTCAATATTTACAATTATCACTCCCTGAACATTATTAAGCTTGAAATACTGCGCAATGTTTTTATCAACCGTCTGAACGCGAAGGCCGATATCATAATTTCTTTCTATCTTGCCGTCTTTTTTGAGCCGGTCTGCAATTGCCTTTACTTTATTTATCGGGATAGCAAATCCAAGACCGATATTGCCGCCCGCCATAGAATTGCCGGTGTAGATAAGTGTATTCATTCCAATAAGCTCACCGATGCTGTTTACCAGCGGTCCGCCGCTGTTACCTGAATTTATCGCCGCATCGGTCTGTATCATATTCCGGTAATACCTGTTCTCGTTTGAGTTCAGCTTCATCCCCATTGCGCTCACCACGCCTACTGTTACGGTTGGTTTCTGGTTCACTTCAAAGAGTCCGAACGGATTTCCGAGCGCGACCACCCACTCACCAATAATTACATCGTCGGAATTGCCAATCTTCACAAACGGCAGTCCGGAGCGATTAATTTTCAGCAGTGCAATATCGCTGTATGAATCTTTACCAACTATCTCTGCATCCACATGATCGCCGTTTGTCATTGATACCACTACTTTTGTCGCATTGCCAACAACATGGTCATTGGTCAGAATGTAGCCATCTTCAGAAATAATTACACCGGAGCCGAGTCCCTGTACTTCCTGTTTATATGACCTATCGCCAAAGAATTGCCTGAAGAACGGATCGTCGCCGAACGGATCGCGGTATTCCCTTACTTCGGTCACGCTAATACCGACTACTGCTTTCGATACATCGCTCACTGTTCGTGTAATAGCATTTTCGCGCGAGTCCGTCACATTCTGAATCACCCGTTCACGGCTCAATGTTTCACCGGCTTTAAGCTCATTTGATTCATTTTTGAAAATGTAATGCCCGAATACAAATCCGGAAGCCAGTACCGCAACAAAAGCTGCGGCAGCAAGTAAATATTTTGCAGATCTCATAGTTTTGATTGAATTAATTCCTATATAATGAGTAAAACCGTTTAAGAGGAATAAAAATTCGTTAAAATTTTTATGTTCTGTGTAATTAGCTAAAATTACATGGAATTGTACCCTTAGACGGTTTTGCTTTAAACTAATTTCTTTACTTCCTGATGCAAAAAGCTGTAAATCATACAAATCTATAAATCATTTTTTCCTGCTGATTGCTCTCTTGACTGCCTCGGCAATAAAATGTGATGATATGCCGTATTTTTCATATAGCTCGGTTGCCTTGCCGGATTCACCAAATGTATCACTTGCACCAATGAATTCAACGGGCGTCGGATACTCCTGTGCCAATACTTCGGCAACAGCTCCGCCTAATCCGCCAATTTTCTGATGATCTTCACAAGTTACAATGCAGCCTGTATCTTTTGCGGCCTTCAGAACTGCTTCTTTATCCAGTGGCTTAATGGTATGCATATTTATCAGTCTTACAGAAATGCCATCTTTAGCCAGAGGCTCAAGAGCCATCATGCTTTCCCATACCATGAGTCCGCTTGCTATGATAGTGCAATCCGTTCCATCATAAAGTGTATCAGCTTTTCCGAATTTGAATGGCGCATCGGGATTTGTATAATTGGGTGAATTATCCCTGTAGAACCTTATGTAAAAGGGTGCATCAACTTTTGAACATTCAATAATTGCGCGGTAGGTTTGGTTGTAATCGCATGGTGTAATTACATTCATATGCGGCAGAATCCTCATTATGCCAACATCTTCAAGTGACTGGTGTGTTGCGCCGTCGGGTCCGACTGTAAATCCGCAATGAGAAGCGCATATCTTAACATTCATTTCGCTGTACGCGATAGATTGCCTTATCTGATCGAATGGCCTGCCTGTCGCAAACTCACCATATGTTGAAGCAAATGGAATTTTACCCGTAAGCGCAAGACCCGCCGCAGTTCCCATCATATCCTGCTCTGCAATTCCCACCGAAAAGAATCTATCGGGGAATGCATCGCGGAACATATCGGTTCTTACAGAACCGCTAACATCGCCCCCGAGCACAACAACATCAGGATTTGATTTGCCAAGTGCGACAAGTGCATCTCCAAAGCCGCGCCTTGTTTCCTTGAGCTCGGGTTTCGCGAGATCAAGGTTTTCAACTAAATAATTCTCAAACTTTTTTATTAAATTCATCTTTAATGGATTTTATTGGCATTCATTAACAATTTCGTTGTACTTATAAACCGGTTTTTTATCCGTTTTAGGAATTTTAACTATGACAAAAGGTTTTGTTATGGCATCGGTTACTACGCAGGATTTTCCGGGTTTAGTTTCAGTTACAAAAACCGTCAGGTTTTTGGAGCCTTCGGTGATGCTATCGATATTTACCATATAGCCGCCGGAATTTCTTGCACCGGTAAACACCGCGACAAGCGTATTCTTTTCAAAATTAACAAATGGTGTTTTCGGCACCTGGTCAAGATTCGCGTAAACATCTTTCATGAGTTTATCATACTCATCCTTGTTGTTTATGACCTCTTCCCTTTTGGTATCTATTGCGCAGAAAGTACCGCTTAGGATCATTTCAGCCGGCACTTTTTTGATTTCGCCGTCCATTCCGGAACATGATACCAAGGTGATAACTACCGCTGAAAGGATCAAATAGATTACTTTAGACAATCTCATTTTCCTCCATAGTAATCAACAAAATCACCATACTTAGTGGGAGCAAGCTCACTTAAAGCTATCTTGCCCTGTTCATCATTCGGCGGTACTCCGTGCCATTTATAATCATCTTCCATAAAGGAAACTCCCCTGCCCATTTTTGTATGTGCAATAATAGCAGTTGGTTTGCCTTTAACTTTTTTTACCTTGTCAAGTGTTTCAAGTATCTCTTTCATGTTATGGCCGTCCATTTCGAACACTTCAAAGCCGAACGCGCTCCATTTATCCGCGAGCGGTTCAAGCTTCAGTACTTTTTCGGTACGGTTATCAATCTGGCAGTGGTTCCTGTCAATTATTACTGTAAGATTATCTGTTTTGTGATGGTCTGCAGTCATTGCAGCTTCCCATATCTGGCCTTCGCCAAGCTCGCCATCGCCGCAGATGCAATATACATGGTTCGGTTTGCCCGAGAGCCTTAAGCCAAGCGCTGCACCTACTGCTATTGAAAGTCCCTGGCCAAGCGCACCGGAAGCAATTTCAACACCGGGTAAGCCGTGTGTTTTTAGCGGTGCAGGATGTCCCTGCAGCCTGCCGTTAACTTTTCTTAAGGTCTTGAGCTCTTCGGTAGGGAAAAATCCTCTCCTCGAAAGCGTTGCATACCATATCGGCGCAACATGACCAATTGAAAGAAATACAAAATCTCTTTCATTGTTTAACGGATCTTCGGGAAGTAATGACAGCTTATTGAAATACAAAGCGGCAAAAATATCAGCCAGACCGAGCGGACCGCCTGAATGGCCTGACTTTGAGAGTAGCAGCATGTTGATTACATCTCTTCTCAGCTGTCTTGCGATCTCGTTAAGATCATCTGCATCGGTAAATACCGGGTTCTTTAGATTAGGAAACATTCTCTGGGTTTGTTTAAGTTTAAATGTCTTTAGATTTTATTGTTGTGATACCGGTTTTCAGGAAACCTTTTTTTCTGACTTCTTAAATACTTCTGTGTGCCTAAGCAAAATTATGAATGTGATTACAAGCGAAAAAACGGTAAAGTATGTTAAAGTGAAACCATTCAGCCCGCTGCCTGTTACCATCCATGGAAATATGTTTACAAGTACAACTATCAGTGGAAGAGAAAATGTCGCTGCTGCGTTTGCGATCAGTACATCTCTTTTGAACGCGAAAGCGGCGGCCCACACAAGCAGCCATCCGACGAGTATATAAAAATTTACTATCATAAAAATTCCCGCCCCTGTTGCTAATCCCCTGCCGCCTTTAAATTTCAGCCAAACGGGGTAGTTATGGCCCAGGATCAATGCACAGGCGCCAATCATAGCCACCGGGTATGCCATGTTCATTACGTACATCATGATATAAACCGGAACAAGCCCTTTGAAAAGATCGGTAAGCAAGACTACTATACCCACCCATTTTGATTTGCTGACCTGGAATGAATTCAGCGTACCAACATTTCCAGAGCCTTCACGTGTTACATCCTTGCCAGAAGCTGCTTTTACAAGCAGGTAGGCAGTTGGGAAAGATCCGATTATATAACAAAGAACAAAAACGATAACTGATTCTATGGTAATTATCTCAATCAACGTCAGAACTGGTCGAGAAATCTAACATCATTCTGGTAGAACGTTCTGATATCCTTAATTCCATACTTCATCATAGCAAGCCTTTCGATACCCATGCCGAATGCATAACCTGTATATTCTTCAGGGTCAATATTGACCGATCTGAATACATTCGGGTCAACCATTCCGCAGCCGCCAATTTCAAGCCAGCCGGTTTCTTTGCAAGTTTTACAGCCTTTACCGCCGCAGATAAAGCAGCTTACATCCACCTGACCTGAAGGCTCGGTGAACGGGAAAAAGCTTGGTATAAAACGGGTAACAGTTTTCTCGCCGTAAAATTTCCTGAAAAAATAATCAAGTACTCCTTTAAGATCGCGCATTGAAACATTTTTATCCACATACAGACCTTCTATCTGTTGAAACATGAAGTAGTTCTTGTATGTGACAGTTTCATTGCGGAATACCTTGCCCGGGGAAACGATCCTGAGCGGTGGTTTATTCTTAAGCATTGTCCTGATCTGAACAGGTGATGTATGTGTACGCAGAACGTACTTTTTATCTCTGTCATTTTTATCCTGCACGTAAAAAGTATCCTGCATATCTCTTGCGGGATGGTGTGCTGGTGTGTTAAGGGCATCAAAATTGTAAAATTCTTCTTCAAGCTCCGGGCCATCGGTTACTTTAAAACCTATCTCGCGGAATATCTTAACCATTTCGGCAAGAGTTTGCGAAAGGATGTGCTCCCTTCCAACTGAGAATGACCTGCCGGGTATCGTCAGATCCATATCCGCGCTGCCGGTATCTTTATCTTCAAGCTCAGCCTTAGCGGTGTTAAACTTCGCTTCAGCCATTCGTTTGATCTCGTTTAGCTTCTTGCCTGCTGCGGGCTTTTCTTCCCTGCTCACACCTTTGAGGTCTTCAAACAGAGAGGTTAACAAGCCGTTGCGTGAAAGATACTTCAGCCTGTAAGCTTCGAGCTCTTCCTTATTACCTACCGGGCAGGAGGTGATCTCCTGCTCTATATCGGCCAGATTATTAAGCATTATGTGCTCCCTGTTTAGCTTAAGGCAAACTTAACAACTTCACTGAATGCCGGGGGATTATCATAAGCAAGCTGTGCAAGAACTTTCCTGTTGATATCGATATTCTTTTTGTGAAGTGCGCCGATAAGCTTTGAATATGTTGTGTTGTTATCCCTGGCAGCAGCGTTTATACGTACTGTCCAGATATTGCGCATAACCCTTTTTTTAAGCTTGCGGCCGGTATAAGCGTGCTGGCCTGCTTTTTCTACACTGTGTTTCGCAACTGTCGTTACTTTACTTCTTCTGCCCCAGTAGCCTTTAGCTTTGGCAAGCATCCTCTTCCGTCTTTTTCTGGAAGCTACTGCATTAACTGAACGCGGCATATTATTATTATCTCCTTATATTTTATATTATTTACAATTGTTAAGCAAGAAGCATTCTTTTAACGCGCTTTGCATCTGCATCCGATACGATAGCATCGTGCCTGAGCTGGCGGATCCTCTTTGAGGATTTTTTGGTAAGAATGTGTCTTTTTAAAGAATGTTTCCTCTTCACCTTACCGGTGCCGGTTACCTTGAAGGATTTCGCTGCACCGCGGTTTGATTTCATCTTTGGCATTTTATACCTTACTTTCTATAATGATTGAATTTTTCTTTACTATTTAAACAGCGAAACTATATTTATTGCTATTTTATTTCATTCGGTTCTGTAACACCATCTGTCTCTTTAACCACATCCGGTTCTGTAACCTCAGCTCCATTGCCGTCATCCGTATCAGTTACAAGGTCACCCGGCTTCAGCGCCTCGAGTTTCGTACTGGCCGAGCCCGGTTTTAATTTTTCCAGGTTCTTCTTATATTCATCGATCTTTTTCTTTTCAGGTATCATCATAACGGTCAGGTAACGTCCTTCCATTTTGGGAGGCTGTTCAACCTTGCCAACAACGCTCAGCTTTTCGAGTATTTCATCCATAAGCTTTCTGCCTATATCCTGGTGAACCATCATCCTGCCGATAAATATAATTGTAGCTTTAACTTTGTGCCCCTGTAAAAGGAACTCAACCAAATGCCTGCACTTGAAATCCATATCATGCGTATCAGTATTTGGATGGAAACGTATTTCCTTTAGCTGGGTTGAGCTTTTGCTCTTCTTCTGCTCTTTTTCTTTTTTCTGTTTCTCGTAATTGTACTTGCCGAAATTGCTTATTCTGCAAACAGGCGGTTTGGCATTCGGTGAAACTTCAATAAGATCAAGATCTTTTGACCTGGCGAGCCTAAGGGCATCCTGTGTACTTTTGATACCAAGCTGATCGCCGTTATCATCAATTACCCTTACTTCAGGTACACGTATCTGTTCGTTGATGCGTGTCTTTATCTTTTTTTCTTTAATAGGAATTCTCCTTTAAATGTTATGAATTAATTTTTTTTGTATCCCGCTCTTCAGCAATGCGGGCTATAAAATTCTCAAGCTCAAACACGCCAAGATCGCCTTTCTTGTGCGCTCTAACGGTTATGTTGCCGTTTTGTTTTTCCTTATCGCCCAGAACTATCATATACGGTACTTTTTTGGTTTCCCAATCGCGTATTTTGTAGCCCACTTTTTCACTGCGGTCATCAAGCGCCGTTCTGAAGCCGGCATTCCGCAATTTATCATTAATTTCCTTCGCGTACTCTAACTGGTTATCAGTAATTGCGAGCACTGCAACCTGGAGCGGCGAAAGCCACAGCGGGAAATTTCCTGCAAAGTGCTCAATGATCATTCCGATAAACCTCTCGAAGCTTCCGAAAATTGCGCGATGTACCATCACTGGCCTGTGCTTCTGCCCGTCACTGCCTTCATAGGTTAAGTCGAACCTTTCGGGCAGATTGGAATCAAGCTGAATTGTCGCTATCTGCCAATCCCTGTTAAGCGCATCTTTAATATGAACATCAATTTTCGGACCGTAAAATGCACCGTCTTTTTCCTTAACTTCGTATTTAAGCTCGTTAGCATCCAATGCTGCGGCAAGTGCTGCTTCGGCGTTATCCCATGCTTCCTTGGTACCCATTGCCTCATCAGGCCTGGTTGAAAGATAGAACCTCGGCTCGAGTCCGAACAATGCGTAAAATCTTTTTATCAAACCCATAACACCGGTAATTTCCTGCTGGATCTGTTCGGGAGTGCAAAAAATATGAGCATCATCCATGGTGATCTGCCTTACACGGAACATTCCGCCTAATGCGCCGCGAAGTTCGTTGCGGTGAAGCCTTCCGATCTCGCTCAGCCTGAGCGGGAGATCTTTGTAACTTCTCATCTTAGATGAATAAACCAAGGTAGCTTCGGGACAGTTCATTGGCTTCAGGTAATAAGTCTCATCACCATCTTCAACCTTGAACATATGTTCCTTATAATGATCTAAATGCCCAGACTGTGCAAAAAGTTTATCCTTAACCAATATCGGAGTATTTATTTCATTATACCCGTTATTATCATGTATATCGCGCCAGTATTTTTCCAGCTCCTTAAAAATAACCATGCCGTTGGGCAGCCAGAATGGCGCACCAGGGCAGTATTCGTGGAACATGAACAGCTCAAGCTCTTTACCTAATTTACGGTGATCACGTCTTTTGGCTTCTTCAAGCAAATGCAGGTATTCATCAAGCTCTTTTTTCTTGGGAAAAGATACACCGTAGATCCTCTGCAGCTGCTGGCGGTCTGAATCACCGCGCCAGTATGAACCGGATACACTCAGAAGCTTGATGTTTTTCAACTTTGCGGTAGTCGGCATATGCGGCCCGCGGCAAAGATCTGTAAATCCGCCCTGGTGATACAATGAAACATACTCTTCGTTCTTAGCAATATCCTCAAGTATTTCTACTTTGTATGGATCAACCCTCTTGGATTTGAAGTACTCTATCGCATCTTCGCGTTTCAATTCTTCACGCACAGTTTTAAGGTCGCGTTTAGCAATTTCAAGCATGCGGTCTTCGATCTTTTTCAGATCTTCTTCTGTGAACTTATGCTCGGTATCGACATCATAGTAAAATCCGTTTTCAATAGGCGGTCCTACGCCGAACTTAGCGCCGGGGAAAAGCTCTTCGACTGCCTGCGCCATTATATGGCTGGTGGTATGCCAGTAAACTTTCCTGCCTTCATCATCTGCAAATTTGTAAAACTTCACGGAAGAGTCTTCGCTGATCGGGTTTACGAGATCGACCAATTTACCGTTAACTTCGGCAACCAGTACGTCTTCTGCAAGCCCTTTGCTGATCGAAGCCGCTATTTCAAGCGATGAAGTGCCCTTGGGGAATTCTTTTGAATTGCCGTCAGGAAAAGTAATCTTAATATTTTCGTTATTGCTCAATTTGCTTTAAACTTTCGGTAAAACTTTTTCATTTAAACCGCTGAAGCGGTTATTTTAAAGAATTGCTTTACAAATTACCCCCGACTGAATTCATGGGCTAAAAAAACTTCACACTAAACTTTTTCGAATAAGCCCCTTCGTTAACGCTCAGGGTTAAAAACTATTTAATCTGATAATATCTTCTGATTATATCTACCTCTTTCTGGATCGCGCCGCGGTTAACCGATGAATTTAAAAAGTCATCATACACATACTGGTTATCCAGATTGTAATCATTTTCCTTAAGGTTCGTCTCAAAATAATTGAGCGCTTCCCTTTCGTCAGATTTCATGAAATCAGCGGTAACGCCTGCTGTATCGCTTTTAGCCCTGATGCCTGCTTTTACAAAATTCATTAAGAAAGTGAACTGCTGGATAGCTTCATCATTCAGGTACTGACCTGTTTTTCTGCCCATTACAAGATCTTCGTTGATAATCTCGTTACACCTTGCGATAAGTCCCTCACGTTTGCTTTCATCGATGATCGGCATATTGATTATATCATTGAACGCGCCTTTGAGTTTATTGTAGTATGTTTCGCTCTGTATTATCTTCACATCGAACAGTTTTGTGAATGTCAGATTCCACTGGTCGAGTGTTTTGTTAGATATTTTTGATTCAATCTTCTTCTGTCCCTGTATCAGCAGATTTGAACCTACAACTTTTTTCGGATCCTGCGGAATTGCGTAGCTTACTTCTGTTGGATTGCCAAGATAAAATATTCCGGGCCTGGTTGAAACGTTCCTCTGCAGCACTTCTGCGGTTGTGAGCAGGCTGGTATTAGGCTTGTTCACATCAGGTGAGGTTGCGAGGTATTTGTATGCCTGCTCAATTGAGCCGTACATGGTTGAACTGGTGTAAACATACCCTGTGCTGAGCTGGCTCATCATGGTTTCATCGCCTGCGCTGATGTTTGAATAGCCTTCCATTTTGATATTCAGCATACCGCCGTTATTGGCAATGTTGAATATAGCGGGAATGAGCACTACATTATTTTTGCGTGCCGTGAAACTGATAGCCCAGTAGTTATCGTCGTAATTCTTAACATTGTTGATCAGCAGATCATCTTTGTATAAAAATTTAATGATCTTTTCAGGACCAACGGTAATAGTAATAATTATAAGAAAATTATGCTCCTTGAACTCATCATCATTGGTATTGAGTACAAGATCACCGAATGTTATTGTAAACGGATCGTAAACATTAATTATATCCTTTGGTGAATATATCTGTGAAAAAATGTTCGAGGAGAACAAAAACAGAAATAGAAAAATTGATATTTTGATAGTTTTGTTCATCTTATATATTTATTTGATTTACTTTTTGCTTTTAAAACCTTAAGACTTGCTGCTATGAAACATAACTTCGCTTGTGGGCGGTATCTCTATAAATGGAGACGGGATTAGAGGTAACATTATTTTCGTCCTCTTAAAGTTCATCCGGCCATCAAACTTTCGCTTGTGGGCGGTACTGGATTCGAACCGGTGACCTCCACGATGTCAACGTGGCGCTCTAACCAACTGAGCTAACCGCCCGGGTAATAATGACAAATGCTAAAAACCAAATGTCAAAAAGTGCGATCTTAATTAAAAACAGATAAGAGAGAAATAATAGTGATTTCTCAATTATCAAAGAACTTTAAAACGGATATTTTTAGAAGTCTGCACTTGGCAGACAGGTATTTTTAACGCTAATCCTGACTTTGAATATGATACGAAACCTGAATCTGCGGTTTCGGAACAGTTTTTAGCAGCCAGGCGGGCTAAAATAGTTCATCTGTTAGACTGCTAATTTAGTGAAAAATTGTGAATATTTCAAGGAATGAAGGAAACCTGTACGGAATGCAGAACATTTCATTGCGGGATGCGGATTGTTGATTGCGGATTTGACTGCAAGATGCAGGTTACTGGTTGCAAGCCGCATGTTACATGTTGTTAGCTATATAAAGATTCAACTTGAATGACCTTCGAGTTAAATCCATTGAATTTTAACTACTTAATCCCCGTATTCTTAAAAATGTAATCTATATTCTTAAATACCTTTTTGGGATCGAATATATCTTCGATTTGTGCCGGCTTCACTTTTGAAGAGATCACAGGGTCTGATTCCAGCAGTTTGCGGAAATCCTCACCGGTCTTCCATGACTTCATGGCATTATCCTGCACTGCTTTATATGCCTGCTCGCGGGTCAAACCTGCCTCAACTAGTTTGAGCAGCGCACGCTGAGAGTAGATGAGTCCGTGCGTACGGTTTAGGTTCCGGGCGATATTATCCTTATTAACTACGATACCATCTATCACTTCAAGCATTTTAACCAGCATATAGTAAAGCAGCATGGTGCTATCCGGCATGATCATTCGTTCTACTGATGAATGCGAAATATCGCGCTCGTGCCATAGATTGACATTCTCCATTGCTGCAATTGAATTGCCACGGATAATGCGCGCGAGTCCGGCAATGCGCTCGCATATAACGGGATTCTTCTTATGCGGCATGGCTGATGAACCCTTCTGCCCTTTTGTGAACGGCTCTTCAAGCTCCAATACTTCTGTTTTCTGCTGGTGACGTATTTCTGTTGCGAATTTTTCGAGTGAACAGGCTATGATTGCTAGGGTTGACATGTATTCGGCGTGAATATCGCGCTGAATGATCTGTGTTGCTGCATTAGCCGGTTTGAGTCCCAGCTTTTTGCAGACATAACGCTCAACATACGGATTCAAATGCTCATAAGTACCAACTGCTCCTGATATCTTACCGACTGAAACAGTTTTGATAGCTGTTTTTAATCTTTCAATATCACGGTTCACTTCATCGTACCAGAGGGCGAATTTGAGTCCGAGCGTAATGGCTTCTGCGTGCACTCCGTGTGTTCTGCCAACCATGGGCAGGTATTTGTATTTGCGCGCCTTTTTACCGAGCGATGTGCGCAGCTTCAGTAACTGCGCCAGGATTAGCTCCCCTGCTTCCTTCATCTGTACCGAAAGCGCTGTATCAAGCACATCCGAGCTTGTCATGCCGTAATGCACGAACCTTGATTCCGGTCCGATATAGCTGCCTACATTAGTAAGGAATGCGATCACATCATGCTTAACGACCGCTTCGATGGCGTTTATCTTTTTAACATCAAACTTTGCCCTTGAGCGTATTTTTTTCAGCGCAGATGCGGGAACTATGCCCAGCTTATTGTTCGCTTCGGATGCGAATATTTCTATCTTAAGCCAGATAGAGAACTTGTTCTCTTCTGACCATATCTTGCCTATTTCGGAGAGAGTATATCTTTCTATCATAATACAAATTTAAGGATTTATTAGAATTATGAATAGGAAAAAAAGAGAGGTAAGTTTTGGATGAAATCATGATAGAGAATTAGGAATTAGTAATGAAGGAATCAATAGAGAATTCATGAAGTTATGAATCTTTGCGGCTTTGCGTCTTCGCGGGAAATTGTATTAAAAATATTTACAGGCAGCATGTGCGGATTAACAAGCAGACGTGGCACGAGAAGATGGCTTTCCCAAACTGGAGTTTGGGAAAGAGGCAAATCGTTTCGGCCTTTGCAAGGGGAATTTAAAACTGGGTTTTGACTCCGTAGGAGTCACACATTTATAGAGATGATATGTGGAGTATGACGACCCCAGCGGGGTCGCACATTATTTTCAACATGAGTTTTAAACATACAGAACAAATTTTTCTGGGATTGGGCGATTCTATTTAAGATTGATTGGTGCTCATAACATTGCTTGGTGTTTGATCTTCGACTAGATTCCTGCTTTCGCAGGAATGATCCCGCAAGCGGGATTTCGCCTTCGGCTCAACAAGTGGGCAAGGCACGAGGGCTTTCACCCCTCTCCTTCTAGGAGAGGGGGCGGGGGTGAGGTGAGAGTTTAAAAGATACTCGTTCCACGAAATTAGAGAGTGGAGAAAGACGCCACGTTTTGAAGTATTGATTAACCGGTGCTGAAAATACATGCGCTATCTTTACTCTATGTCTAGATACCTGCCTTCGCAGGTATGATCCCGCAAGCGGGATTTCGCCTTCGGCTCTACAAGCGGGCAAGGCACGAGGGCTTTATCCCCTCTCCTTTTAGGAGAGGGGCCGGGGGTGAGGTGAGAGTTTAAAAAATACTCGTTCCACGAAATTAGAGTGCGGAGAAAATCGATGAATGAAGCCAAAGGGTTTTTCAGACTATCGATCTTTGATATTCGTGGCACGAGGGGGAATAAAAAAACCCCGGCAAAATTGCCGGGGTGACGTGAAAGCAGGCTCTAAGTGGGGAAAGAATACTAATTGCCTGCATTTTCAAACTCGATCGGGAATTTCTCCGGATCCGATGAAACAAGCTTGCTATCCTGAATCTCATAGCCTGTAAAATACCAGTTGTTGTCATCTCTGCATGTTACAAAGCATTTCCCTTCCTTCATTAAAAAGGCCACTTCCAGGGTTACTTCGTACCATTTATAATTTTTCTTCTTGATCTTCTTGAAAGATTCATTATCTACATTCTCGAAGAAATACACATCAACGGATTTCTTCGGGGTCTTTTCTTTATCAATAACAGAAAGCACTATATCGTCTTTCCCGTCTCCGGAAAAATCGCCGTAACCGTAGCCCACGACCGTAATATTCCACGGCAGCTTGTAGCTAAGCTGATCGAGCTGATCTTCTGACAGAGTTTCAGACATCATACCCATGAACTCTTCAAAATCCATGTCGTCCTGTGCTTTGATTGAAATATTTGACATAAGGAAAAACGCGAAAACGAGGGCTGTAAGAAAGATATTTTTTGGCTTCATGTGGAATTATATTTAAAATTTGAGAACTTCACCAAGGAACTTAACCGGTAAACCAAGACCTGACGCAACCCGGTAACTTCAGCGGAGAGGGTGGGATTCGAACCCACGGTAGCGTTACCGCTACAACGGTTTTCGAGACCGTCCGATTCAACCACTCTCGCACCTCTCCAACTAACAAACTACCTTAAAGTATTGGAGAAGCTCTTCAAATATAATTATATTAATTACTGTTGTCAAGAGCTAAACAGTTAAAGTTCTACTTTAACTGTTTCTTAACTCTGTATGACTTAGCCAACTCTATTGCTTTTGGACCTAATAGCACATAGAATAATGTAAAAATGCTTAAAAACTCAATAATAAGCACGTAAATATAGCTCAAATTTAATAATTGCGGTATGTAAATATTTATAGCATACAGAAGAAATGTCAGCGCCGCCGCTTTTAGAATTGGCTTCCATTCATAAACAATCCTGTACGTTTTCTGTGAAATATAGTACAGTACAAAAAACATCACCATGTATGATAACAGGGTTGATATTGCAGCCCCGGTCATAGAGTACTCCGGAATAAGCAGGAAATTGAACGCGATATTGCTAACACATCCTGCCGCAGAAGAAATGATAAGGTATTTTATCTTATTGCTGAAAAATGATGCAACATTCAGGTTGAGATACAATCCTGAAAATAAATACGCAAGCAGAATGTATGGAACAACTACCAAACCGGACCAGTATTTATCATTGAGCAATGTATATCCGCCAATGTTAACCTTCACAAGGTCATCAGCAAGTAAGGAAAAGGCAAGGAAAGCAGTCAGCCCGCCATAGCAGAAATAAGTAAATATCTTCGAGAAAATTTCCTTATTACTTTCATCACTTTTCAGATTCATAAAAAACGGTGTCCAGGCAACCTTAAATCCTGTAATGGCAAGATTCATAACAATCCCGATCCTGTAACAAGCCGAGTAAATTCCCACAACAGCCGTGCCCTTGTAGTACTCCAATATAAATCTGTCGATGAGATCCATAGATATAAGGAATAATCCGAAGTACAGGAACAGGTGGGCTGAAGAAAGAAGCTTTTTTAATGAGTGTGTATCAAACGAAAATCCGAAATACTTCAATGTGTAAGCAAGGGAGATCAAAAAGAGAAATGAATATGAAACCAGATATGAATAAAAAATTGCCTCTATCCCCTGCTTAAATACCGTTATCAGAACAATGTTGACTGCAACATTGATTATCACGGCTATTGAGTTTACCGCGGTATAGAGCTTAGAACGCTGAATGCTGTTGATGAGTATCATCGGGAAGCGGTATAGTGAATCCGCCACCAGTATGAAAGCTAACAGCCGGATGAGTCCGCCATTTGCGCTGCTGCCCGTCAACAGGGCTGCAATACTACCTGAGAGCGAGTATATAACAATACTAAACACAACTGAAGTTACAAGTATCATAATAAGAGTGGTGCTGAAGATTTTCTTCTTATCCCCCTCACTTGAGGCCTCCAGAAATAGCTTTTGGAATGCAGTTTCCATGCCGTATAGATAAAAGACCGAAACAAAGAACCAAAAAGAATAGACCAGCGAGAAAACGCCATACTCGGCCGGGGGGAAATAAAGCGTATAAAGCGGAAGCAGCAGGAACGGCAGCAGCCTGTTGAATACGCTGCCTACAGTATAGATAACCGTATCAGAGAATATTTTCCTTATTTGCGATGGCAAATTTTCCGGGATTGGACTCCTGTAAGTTGAGCTTTTATAATATGCCGCTTTTTATGTAATACTCCTTCATCTTTTCAAATACTGAGGCGTAGGAATGATATTTCTCCACCCAGCCTCGCGAAGCGTCGCGTTTATCTTTCCGGTACTCCTTCATGTCGATCAAATCGATTATCTTTTCCGCCAGGCTATCTTTATCCGCTACAGTAAATGGATTTTCAGGCAGCCATGTATCCATGCCGCAATTCATATCAGTAATTGTAGGCAGCCCCATAGAGAGCGTTTCAAGCGAATTTATGCCGTAGCCTGTGCCTCCCCTGTTACCTATTTGATCAATTGCTATATGGCAGGTACGCTTTATCTTCAGCAGCTCATCCCTTGGAGTATCTTCAACCAGAATGAACTCAATATCCCTGTGCTTTTTAACTTCTTCGATAGCCGCATTTATCTCGGGAGTACCTTTAATAATCCGCTGGGTTGGCGAGTGTATTATGCGCAGCTTACCATCCGCGGGCGGAGCCCAGTAATCTTCATCACTTATGTATTCTATTGCAGAGGAATCAAACGGGAAGAAAAGAAAATTTATGTTTGGGTGGCGAAGAGTGTGGTCATATTCAAAGGTTAGGTTCAGGTCGGCTATCTCATCCATTTCCCTCACAATGCCCCGGGTCCGCAGGTCATCGCCGAAATAGCAGTTAACCAATTTCTTGCCCTTCATTTTGAATGCTTTGGCAAGGTGAGAATCCTGGAAGAAATCGATACCGCCATCGAAATGAATGATATCAAAGCTTTCGGCATCAACTTCATCAAGAGCTTTCAGGAATTTCGGCTTGTTGCGGTTCTCCCTTAGCTTCATATACCCTTTTTCTGCGGCATTCTTAGGCGCGAAGTATGGCAGGTGTGTCCATTTATCTATCTGCTCAGTTTTGATCTTGTTCTGCAGGTTTGACTGTTTGAACTCGCGCCATTTCATAGCAACCTTACTGCGAGGCAGCGGTAAATTCAAACAAATATCTTCAGGGAAATCGAAGGGTATCTTGTAAAAAGTAATAAGCCTTGCGGGCATGCCAAAATCACTTTGCATTTTCTTTACATTATAAGGCACGCCTGCCGTATTTTCGGGAGCGATATGTAAAACTTTTTTAGTTTCCACAAAATGAGGTTTAGTTCAAATCGTGCTAATTTAGTATTTTAATTCAAACCATAAAATTCAACAATTTATCCGCAATAAGGGAGCAATATATTTGACTACAAAAATCCCTCAAATCCTGTAAACTTAATGCAGATCAAAAACCTTCATCCACTTTTCCAGCGCGAAGGCGCGGTATAACATTTTATCATTAAAATTGCCGGAATCAATTATTGCGAGAACCTTATCCCTGTCAATGAATCTGCCGGAGCGGAGGTCAGAGGTGAATGTTTCCTTCAGGTAAGATGATATTTCTTTCAGCCATTTTTTCTGGGGAACAGAAAATGCCAGCTTACCTTTTCGCATTCTTATGCTCTCGGGAATTTTTCCTTTTAGAGCTTTGCGCATAACATCTTTGGTCCACCCTTTTTGTATGAGCTTATCTAAGGGAATTGAAAAAACGTATTCCACAAGCTTGTGATCGAGGAATGGGACCCTGGCTTCAACAGAAAAAGCCATGGAGTTGCGGTCTTCATATCTAAGCAATGAGGGAATTGAAATATTCCACACATTGGATAGCCTGTTAGCCTCAAGGCTTGTTGCGGCTATCATATCATTGAACAATCCCCGCCTCTGGTATGCTTCTATAAAATCATTTTTCACGAAGGCGCGACTGTTCTTTAATACATGCCGGTATCGCACTGAGCCTGTATTGAAATAAATCAGGTTTTGTGTGAACTTGTTGAATCCAAGATTGGAAGTATTAACACCACCCAGATACTCGCTGATAAATTTTACCGGATTGAGCAGGTTGCGTTTTAAATGGAACGGGAAAAACGAAAAATAACCCAGCAGTACTTCGTCACTTCCCTGCCCGTCAAGCACTACTTTGATTCCCGTTTCATGTATCTTTTTAAACACACTCCACTGGGCAAAAACCGTAGCACCCGTGTAAGGCTCATCCTGGTGGTACGTCATCCTGTCAATATCAGCCATAAATCCGTTTATATCGGGGAATAGGTAATGCCCGGTTGAACCGGTTTGTTTTATCACTTCTTCAACAAATGGACGCTCATCGATCAGCGGGTCATCATATGCCGCAGTGTATGTTTTTTGTATTTCCGGCTTGCCTTCGTTATGAAGTATCTCATGCATGATGCAGACAATTGCCGATGAATCAAGTCCCCCGCTTAAGCAGCTTCCAACTTCCACATCGCTCCTTAGGTGCAGGTTAACCGATTCATACAGCAGGTCATAAAAATCGCTGTAAAGGTTCCGCGTATCCTTCATTACATTATTTTCGGGAAGGTTGTACCACCGGGAAACTTTGAACTGTCCGTTCTTTATTGTGAACTTGTGTCCGGCCTGCAGCTTAGTGATATTTTTGAAGAATGTGTTTTCGGTGTGATCGATAAAATGGAAAACGAGGTAATCATATATAGTTTCATCATTAACGCTTTTATCTACGCCGCAATCCAGTATCTGTTTTATTTCAGAGCCGAATATCAGCCGTTTTTCATCTTTATAATAGTATAGCGGCTTGATGCCAAATCTATCCCTTGAGCAGAACAGGGTTTTTTCCTGCTTATCCCAAATTGCGAATGCCCACATACCGCGGAACTTGTGAAGGCACTCTTCGCCCCACTCCATGTATGCGTTCAGCACAACTTCGGTATCAGAATCAGTATGAAACGTATGCCCTTTTTGTATAAGTTCTTTTCGGACTTCGATGTAATTATATACTTCACCATTGAAGACTATTACAAACCTGTTTTGAGCATCATATAAAGGCATGTTGGATATTTCACGCAGATCAATAATGGCAAGCCTTGTGCTGCCGATTCCCACATTGCCTTCAGTAAACACGCCCTGACCGTCAGGTCCGCGGTGATGAATGATGTTATTCATCTCCCTGAGCCTGGCTTCACTAACAGGCGCGCCGTCGAAATTAAATATTCCTGAAATTCCGCACATCAGCTCTTTTTGCCATCCTTAATTTGCTCATGACCCTTTACATGATTGGGGAATAATGAATATACTGCAAGAGGTATAAGAATTGTAAAAATTGTTAGCGCCTTATCAATTTCCCTCAGTCTTGCTATGAAGAAAAAAGCAAGAAAGTAAAATAAAGGCAGCACTATTACAGCGCTCTTTTTCAAAAAATCCGGTTTGCCGGAAAATCCTTTAAACACGAAGTAAACGAATGGCGCTATCATAAGCAGCCATAGTATGATCCAGTCTTTATGTGCTATATTAAAAGCCGCATCTTTGGTGAAATACCATTGTACCTCACTTCCGCCGGCAGAACCGCCCCGTAAGTAATAAACAATTGCATATGCCGCAAGGAAAGTAATTGTAAGCAGTACACTGTTGATCCAAACCTTTTTATTCTTCAATCCTTCCGGTGCACCAAAGAAATAAAATGAGATAAGCAGGATAAGCTGCAATTCATTGAACGCGGCTATAAAGACGAGCGGATAGAGCAGTTTTTCTTTTCCCATGTTGATGAAGTAGAATCCAAGTGCCATTATACCGGCTGTAGTCATATCGCCCAGAACATCGTACCCAGTCAGCGAGAGTGGTACAAGCAGCCCGAACAGCAGCAGGCATATCACCGCCCCCGTATCATCAAACCACAGCCTGAAAAATCTCAGCAGGCAAAAAAGCATAAATGAGAAGACGATCACATTCTGCAGGAAATACCCCGCAAGAAAAGCTGCCTTTTCTGGGAGCGCTGCTTTAAAAGCTGTTATCCAGACCTGAGTAATGTACGGATTGAGGAGCCTGTACTTGTATGGGTATTCAATGCTATTATTTACTATCGATTCATGCCTGACTTTCTTCAGCTCATAATTCGGCGCATCAGTTCTAACAAGCTGGTAATAGCCAAGTATAATGCCGGCAAAGAATACAAGAAAAATAATTTTATTCTTAGCAGCCAATATCAGTATTTTAGATCGAGGAAATATGTATCTCTGAGAATTCCGCGCGCACCGAAGCTTTCTTTAAACTTTCCGAGTCCCCAGTTCGGGTCCATGTTCACAGTAAACAGTCCGAAATCGAGGAATCCAAGCCCGCGGCTGATGGCATCTTTCATAATTGTATAAAACAGCAGATTCACTGCGCGGTACTGCTGGTACTCCTGATTATGGCTGATATAAAACACCAGCACAACTTTATCATTGCAGTAAAAATTAACAACGCCGGCTATCATTTTGTTCTTAAGGTATGCGCCGAACAATTGTATTTTTTGGGGATAAAGCTCTTTCAGCTTGTAAAGCTCTTCCAGTGAATGTGCGGGCTGTACTCCGTGGCGCATTGCGAGATTGCTCTCAAGTATGCGGTAATATTCGTCAAAATCGTTTGACTTCTTAATAACCACACCAAGCTTTTCAGCCTTGCGAACCGAGGTTCTGGATTCAGGCTTGATAAGCTTCATTACATTATCTTCATCAACATCCAGCGTTATAACGCTTGTTACTTCCCTCTTCTGGTACTGGAAGCCGTTCTTCACGAACGCAAAATCGAGGTATTGGTTATACCGTTTTTGATAAACTACTGGAACACTTGTTGATACGATCTTTTCAAACTTCTCTCTGAGTGCGTAATCAATGAGGCTCTGTGTAAGGTCAAACGATTGCTTTATGCTAAGATTCTCTGCGTGAACAAGTCCGCCGTATGAAGCGCCCATATGCGACCAGAGGACTTTGAGCCCGTCCCTTTTGATATCAGCAGCGGGGAAAACAGCGGTAAGCCTGCCTTCATCGAAGAAAAGAAGCGAATTATCTGTGAATTTATCGGGTGAGTGGTAAGAGAGGAATTTTCTTGAGTGAAATATTGTGCCGTTAGAAGAACTGTTTACAAATTCTTCCCATGAATCATGATGTTTTTTTTCGTACTGTACTACTTCCATTCATTCAGCTCTTATCTATTGCGTTTACAGGATCAAAAACCGGTGGCAAGCGTTATAGTATGACTGCTGCCGAGTGAATACTTGTAAGGTACGAATGCATAATCGAGTGAAACCGATTTGTATTTAAGTCCGATGCCTGTTGTTATGGATTTATTCTCATAACCGGATTGATAACCAACCCTGAGAGCAAGGAAATCTTTGTATTGGAATTCCGCACCGGTGTTAGCGTGGAACTTGCCGCCATCAAACACTTTGTATCCATCTGCGGCAACAAGCAATCTTGAGCTCATACCAACGAGAATTATAGAATATGAACCACCAAACCTAAGTGCAGAAGGCATTTTGGTTGCTTCATTTCTCAGTTCAGTCATAGAGCCAAAGTTTGTAAACGCAGCACCTATAGAAAGGTTATCTTTTACATACAATCCACCGATATCGAAAGCAAAACCGCTGGCATTATCAACATATATCTTTTCATAAATAAACTTACCCGTTACGCCGATAGAAAGCATGTTATTAACTTTATACCCGGCAGATAACCCAAAAGCAAAATTCTGCGCTGTAAACTCGCCAAGCGGCTCACCCGGAATCTCTCTGATTTCGATCTTATCAACACTTGTATTATTAAGGCTAAGACCGAACGCGAACTTATCGCCCTTCATCTTTGCCCCAAAGAACTCTGTTCTAACACCAAGTATCTGCTCATTATGCATGAATACGAGGTTCATCTTGCTTCCATTAAACAAAGCAGCCGGATTGTAATGCGTAGCCGATGCGTCATTTGTGCTTGATACTACAGCTTCGCCGAGTGATATTGAGCGCGATGTAACGCCAAGCTTTAGAAATGCCAGCCCGGTGTTCCCTGTACCGTCATTTTGCGTAAACGATACGGCTGTTATTAGCAGAATCAGTGAAACGTATTTAACAAGAACTTTCAATTATATTCCTTTTTCAATTTGAGTTACCGGGATACAAAAATAAACATTATTTCAATTTAATAACAGCCGTAATCGTTTGGAACGGGTTATGGGTATATGGCTCCAGAACGAACGAATAATCAATACCCACTATGTAGCTGTTAAATGCCTTTTGATAACCAACGCCGAACATTGCACGCGCGCCGCCAAGCTTATCTTCTGCGCTGAGATCGAGCCTGTCGAATCCCGCGCGGAACTTCACATCTTTGATCGGCAGTATCTCTGCACCCGCCCTGATGATGTTCGACTTCTTGTTGCTTGTTTCATAATCAAGCGCAACCAGCCCGAAGTTTTTTGGAAGCTGGTAGCTGAAGCCAATCGCAAACAGCTTTGGGAATTTCTCGGAGGTTTGGTTACCGTTCTGGCCATAAACTTCTGTTGTATTCCATTCGTACTTCGAGTTTATATCCCTGACTGAAATTCCGGCATTAAGCTTATCGCTAACCTTATAAACCGCGCCAAGATCAAATCCGAAAGATGTGGATGAAACTCCCTCATAGAGCTTTGAGTAATACAGCTTGAATCCAACACCGAAAGATAATTTAGGTGAAACCCGTATTGCCGGCGCGAAATAGAATTCATTTTCACTTGTGGAAAGCTCGCCTATCGAAAATCCGTCCATGTCCCTGCCATCGATCTTGCCAACGCCGGAATTAACCCATGCAAAAGTTACACCCGCACCGCTTTCAGTGGTATTGGGAAGACTGAAGTTCTTTGTATAACTTACAAAGTTCAGGCTTCTATCAAGCGAAAGGAATGAATAGCTAAGGTTAATCAAATGTTCATCCTGGAACGAAGAGACAGCCGGGTTATACAACCCGTTCATATCGCCTGTAGTTACACTTGTCATTGCATTCCCCATGCCGATGCCGCGGGAGCTGAATCCCATGCGCGTGAACGCACCGGGCAGGCCGCCAAGCTGCGCAAACGAAGGAACTGCAAATACAAGCAATAAAACGGATATTCTGATTATGTTTTTCATCAATTATCTTTTTACTATAACCAATTCATTTTCATTTAGTTTCTTTTTCAGCTTTTCAGAGTTTTTAAGCTCAAGCTGAAATTTGCCGCTGCCGAATTCAAAGTCCAAAGGCGCGATATCCCCTGTCCCGGATGACCACCTTATGGTTTTTTCGGTGGTGCCGTCGTTAAGCTTAAATTCATAAAACCTGAAATTAAGCGTGCCGTTAGGCAGCTCTTTTTTTTCATCTTTGATACCAAGGAATGTCAAAGTGAAATCCGGAAATTTAACCGGAGTGCCTTCTTTAAATTCGGCAGCAGCATTGTAATCACTATCGCCTTTAACTGTGCCGCACATCAGGCCTGAAAGTCCGAATAACAGCACGATAGTTTTAACAGCAATTCTCATTTAACTTATGGACCAATTATTGGTGAAATACTGAAATTAATAGTTGTTTCTGAAAGCTCTTTTTTACCTAATGAAAATCTTGAGCCAATTGTAAGCTCAGTCGCAAACTTGATAAAACCTGTTTCCCAGAACACACCAACACCGGCAACGGGACCCGCAAGCAGCCTGGTGTAATTCTGGTCGAAAATCTCTGTCCGGTCTTCATACCTATCTGTGAATATATTATGCACAGGCTGAACTGAAAGAGTAAGACCGCTTATAAAATAGATCGGGTTCACTCTCCTATCATTATGCACAAATACGAGAGCCCTTGCTGTCAGATCGTGAGACTTATAGAAATTATTCACACTGTACAGCGGGTATTCTTCACCATTAGAAGGATGACCGTTATAAACACGGCTCTCTTCTGATTGGAAACCAACACCCTTCATATACTCGTACGTGGTTTCAAGGTATATCTTAGGACTCAGCTTAAAGCCTACTCCGGCGGTAAAGACATCTACCCATCCTTCGGGGCTCACAGCAGTACCAAAATACTTCGTTCTATCCTTCCTTACAGAGCCGGAGCCTGAACGGAATGTATATTGATAGCCTGCTTTTAAATAGATCCTATCGGCTGATAGATAACTTGAATCCTGGGCTTTTAGACCCGTTACAAAGAACAAAGATACAACTGCTAGTGATACAACTGCCAAAGCACAAAGGTGTTTCATCGCTTTTCTCCTTCAGTAAGTTTAGTTAGGAAAAAAGTAAACGATCATTTCATAGTTTTGGGTTTTATTGCATTACAAGGATCTTACCCCAAACGGTTTGATCCTTATCAATTTCTATCCTGTAGAAATATACACCGTTAACAACCTGCGAGCCGTCATCACGCTTTCCATCCCACACTGCCCATAACATATCGGGAGTTGAGCGCTGCGCATTCTGAATAACAGTTCTAACGGGGAACATTGCAAAATCGAACAGCTTAATGGTTACTGCTGCCGAAGTTTTGCCTGTTTTAAAATATATCCTGCATACTTCATCATCCGGTGAAAACGGATTTGGCGCCGCGTACGTTTCATTTGTAGAAGTAAGTGTCTGGTACGCGCGGAAAATCTTCCATTTGCCTGCCCATGGACTGCTGATGGAGTCAACTGTTCTGGCAAGCCCGTCTCCGCTGCCAACCCAAACTGAATCACCCTGCGATGTTACCGCATAAAAATTGTTTGAATAGATGCGGTCTCTTAGCTGTTCATCATATATCACCGAAGGCTTTGACCAAGCAAAGTTCGGAGGAGTAAAGTAGCTTCTCCAAATACCGTTATCTGTTGCGCCGTAAACAATTGAGTCCTGAAAGCCCATATTATGGCTGAACAAACCTTCTTCCAGTGTATTAGCCCATGTAACGCCGGCGTTGGATGTATAACTTAAAGCCGAGAACTGGCCCGAGTTATCTATTTCTCCTTCGCCAAAGTTTGTGGCTGCCCAGAGAATTTCTTTTGTGCCGAATCTCTGCATCTTCATTCCAACAACAAAGTTACCTGATATTCCCGTACCTGAGCCGGTGTTGCGGTAGCGGAATTTTATCCAGCTTTGGCCCCAGTCGGTTGACCTGTTGATGCCGCCGGAAGTTCCTGCGTAAATTACCGAATCATTCATGGCAGCAAGCGAAAATCCTTTGTGGTTTCCGTTGTTTACCGGATTATAGAAGAAATTGTATGTACCTGATATATTAAGTGTATCGAATGAATCAGGTGGCGTAAGCACATGATGGAATGTAGCGCCGAAATCTGTTGATTTCCTTATGCCGCCTGCCCATGATGCCAGCCATATTACTATAGTATCGGAAGTGTTATTCTTTTTGGTGATCAGAATATCGTAAGATAAATTTTTACCGGTTGATGTGATTCCCAGCCCCTTAATAACATTGCTGCCATACTGAATATTTACTGTATCCGTATAATCCTGCGGCTGCGCGTATGCATTCCAAGTATTGCCGTAATCTGATGAAACCTTTATTCCCGTACCAAACGGAACATTCTTTTCATCGCCAACATCCATCGATGTTGCAGTGGCAACGACCACCCAGTTCTTGTAAACTGCGACTCCCGATACATCATCCTCACCGAAAGGCGCCGTTCCGTAATAATTCTGGAAGCTGAGTCCGTTGTTTATTGTCCTGGAAATACCTTTCCCTGTACCGAACCAGATGGTATCGGTGACATCATTGCCTGCTATAATAACATCAGAAATGAAATTTGATATGATAGTTGGCGAAAATTCGGGTGCCGCCATGAATCTGCCTGCCTGCCTGAACTGGTTGTTAGCCGTCGACTTAAAGCTTTTGAATACTTCCGGGGTTATTTTGAAATCCATTGGAAGTGTTTGTGAAACAGAAAGCTTAACAGCGGCTAATAATACTATTATGAGTAGTTTTTTCATTTTTCGGAGTTATGGATAAACATAAATTGAATCACTAAGAACATTACTAGTGTCACCTGTACGATCAACCGCTTTAATATAATATTTATAATATCCAATTTGGGGCGGACCGCCAAACAATTTACGAGTAAACTTGTTATCATAAGCGGTAGTATCGCCACTGGGTACTCCCGTTCCTTCTATGGGACAACAACTACCGTCATCAAAGAGGTTTCTTGGTGTCAGACTTGTTCCGTTTGGACTCGTGCCAGTATAAAATACATTCATAATATCACAATTGCCATTAAAGTCAGTTGCAGAAATCATAAAGATCAAGAATACGTCCACGCCACTTTGTGTACTATCAGGGGTAACTACAATGTTAGATACCACCGGTGGAATATTGTTTGGATTAATGATTCCAAAATTGCTTGTAACCAGGTTACTATTCAAGCCTTTCGTAGTACTGGCCAAAAATTCTACTTTGTAATTTCCAATAAGGAAACAATCCAGCTGCTTTGTATAGATAGCTGAATAATAAGTACCGTCGAACACAAGATTCACTTCAGCGATTGAAGAATCCTGAGGACTGACAATTTTGGCGATAACAGAAGCGATGGGATCTCTTGAGGTAACCTTTGCTTTCAATGTTACACTTATAAATGATGTATCTAAGAGATCAGGGGTAACACCGGCAGTATCAATCACCGGGAAATATAATACAGGGTCTATAATATTTGAATCATCTTTTTCACATGAGTACATAAGTATCCCAAGAAAAAGGGGCAGTAAAAAATATTTTAGTTTACGCAAGCTGTGGAATTTTAATTTGACTACAAGTATGTAGAGATTTCGATAGGCTAAATTAGGTAGTTATTGAGAGATTTTCAATGATTTTTAGATTTCTATCAACAAATATAAGGTATATTTAAAAAAAAGCAAGTAATAAAGGAATTATATGTTTTTCCATGTACCCTGCCAAAATCCCCTCAACTTAAAGATTTTGTGTGAAAATGTTCGTCAGGGCTAAAGCCCAGGAGGCTTTCTTGCTCTTCTTCCCCCGCCCTGAAGGGCGGGGTTAATGATTGAATTCGACCCATTCTAAATTCCCATCTTCCTAAGAATTGCTAAATGACCTTCCTGAAATCTCCACCTCATAAGAATTTGTAAATGACCTCCCCTAAATCCCCTCCGGGGGAGGGGACTTTTGATTCTGCTAAACCGCATAACATCTGACTCCGTAGGAGTCACACGTTTATAGAATAAGACGAAAAAGTCCTACGACCCCGTAGGGGTCGAACATGGAATAAAATGGTTAGAGCGTTGAAGATTCATTCATCAGGGCTGAAGCCCGTATTCGGCACTGCTGCACTACCCCACCCTGAAGGGTGGGGTTAATAATTTATGCTTTTCTTGGCGGCCTTGACTTTCGCTTCATGAAAGTTCTGCGCGAGACTTGTTTCTATACGGATCAATCCGAAGATACTCATGCCACGAAATCAGTTCTGCGAGCAAAACGAATCTATTCAAATTTGCGGAGTGGGCAACTCGTGGCTATTCTCTATTCGGGGCATGAGGGTGTTTACAGATTCAGCTTGTGCTTCAGATTCAAGTATTCACTTTCCCTAGGGTTTAGATAACCTGCCTGAAAATTGCGGCTCAACAAGCTTCTGTCCCCCCTTTCGCTTTTAAAAAGGGGGGATGATTTTCTGAATAACGCTAAAATGCAGATTAAACCTAAATGTGCCTACTTCGATTAGTATAGTCGGGGGTTTGTGGTATGTTGGCAATGTTACATAGCTATTCACTATTCGGGGCATGAGGGAAAATTTGCTATATTATACCAGATTCATCTTTTCTTTCAACTGCATGAATCTGGGGTCATCGTGGGGTACTTTAAATGTCGGGTGTTCAATAATAATCGCGGCGGGACCTATCCTTTTTTCAACGCATTGGAACAAATGATAAAATGCCTTGTCGAAATCTTCCAGCGAAAGCCATATCAAAGCAAGATCCGCATCCACAATAATACCCGGCTCTTCGGATTGCCACTGCTCAATTTTACTTATGCACTCCAATGCTTTTTCTCGTTGGCCGGAATTGGCATAAGCGCAGCCCAGCGGGCCAAATCCTTTAAGCGGATGTTTAACAGCCTTACGGAACTCTTCAAAAATTTCGGCAGCCTTTTTCCAGTCACCTAAAGTTCCAACACACCAACCTTTTAACTCCACTGCGATACGCATTTGAGGATGCATTTCAAGCAGGAGCTCTGCCTGCTTCAACGCCTCGGCTGGCCTTCCTGCAATTAGGTATGCATCCACCAGCGATTTCTGCACTATTGAGGAGAGCGGATCGATTTCCAGCGCTTTTTCCATGATCTCAACTGCTTCATTTTTTCTGGCCATCACAAGGTAATAGAACGAAAGAAGCTGGTAAGCATCAGTAGCAGCGGGATTAAGCTTTATGGCTTTCTGCAGCGATTCATATGCCTCGTTCCACTTCCAGTCATACAGCAAGTATGCCGCACCTTTGGCGGCATGTCCCGCAGAGAGCGTGCCATCCAGCATAATGGCTTTATCGCTGTACCTGTGAACAATCTCAAATGCTTCATTTGGTTGGACCTGCCCGGTTGAGCCGAGGAAAGCATAAGCTTCGGCAGCCATTGCGTAAGCATGAGCATATCCAGGTTCAATGGCTATCGCTTCTTCAAATAGCTCAATGGCCCTCTTCGCGTTTTTCGGCGTTATCTTGTTGTAGAAATGCAGTCCTTTTAAAAACAGTGTGTACGCCTGCAGGTTTTGAGTGGGAGGTACAACCAGCTTTTCGTCATGTTCCTTAGCGGTTAAATTGCCCCTGCATTTGTTTACGATTATACTGCTTATCTCATCCTGAACTTTGAATATATCGGTTAGGTCCCGATCAAAATTTTCGCTCCAAACATGGTAGCCGTCAGCGGTATTTATAAGCTGAGCTGTAATGCGCACCCGGTTACCTGACCTGCGAACGCTGCCTTCGAGGATCCTATCAACATTCAGCTGCTGGCCAATTTCGCGAATATCCGTGTTCTTTCCTTTGAAAGCAAAGGATGAAGTCCTTGAAGTAACCTGTAGTCCATCCACTTTGGAAAAAACATTCAGCAGCTCTTCTGATATCCCGTCGCTGAAATATTCATTTTCAGGGTCGGCGCTCATGTTCACAAATGGCAGCACGGCCAGCCTGTTTGCGGGAGCTTTAGTTTTACCTTTCAGCTCTTCACGTGCCGGAACGATCAGTCCGGTGATATCCATTGCATACACACGCACGGGATTAGTAACATTCTTCAGCTCAAAATATCCCATCTCACGCGCAGAAAGGGACTCATGGTTTTTTATTTCATCAAAAACTTTTTCGGAGATGAGAACCGATCCCGGTATGGCAAGTGATTCTATTCTGGATGCCAGGTTTACGCCATCGCCGTAGATCGTTTCATCTTCGATCGATATATCGCCGGTATGTATGCCTATTCGCAGTTCGACTTTCGGTTCCTGCTGCAGCAGCTTTTGTATCTCAATTGCAGAATTAACGCAGTCAATTGCGCTATCGAAAATACTCAAAGCGCCATCGCCGTAGTATTGAAGTATCTTCCCATTATGCGCTGTAACCGATGACTCAAGGACATCCTTCAGCCGCCGGCGCTTTTCAATCGCAAGCTTTTCGTTCTGCTGCATAAGTGCAGTGTAGCCGGTCATATCCGAGAACATAATAGCTGCAAGTTTACGCATGGTGATCTATAGCCGGATTTTGGTTTTGTGTGAACAATTTACTTATGTTTATTTTGATTATCTGTTTCATATTAAATATGCAAAACAAATATTACAATTAATCATGCAATATACAACTAGTTTTGGGAAATACGATTTCTATGCTAGGTAATTTGTCAGGGCTAAAGCCCGGGTTGCTATCGTGTTCCCTCACCCCACTCTGAGGGGTGGGGTTAAATTTAAATGTGGCATCTACTATTCACTTCCGAAGAAATTATTGAATGACCTCCCCTAAATCCCCTTCAAAGAATTCCTAATTGACCTCTCCTGAATCCCCTCTGAAGAATTCCTAATTGACCTCCCCTGAATCCCCTCCGAAGAATTCCTAATTGACCTCTCCTGAATCCCCTCTGAAGGAGGAGACTTCTGATTCTACTCACACATAGAATTCTGACTCCGTAGGAGTCACACGTTTATAGAAATGGATGCAAAAAATCAGCGACCCCGTAGGGGTCGAACATGGAATAATTGTTTAGCCAGAGGTATC
The DNA here is from genome assembly GCA_014879675.1 of Ignavibacteria bacterium. Classification (GTDB taxonomy): domain Bacteria; phylum Bacteroidota; class Ignavibacteria; order Tepidaquicellales; family OLB5; genus OLB5. The sequence goes on along the minus strand of JACSRQ010000098.1, from coordinate 27,400 downwards.
CTTTTGTCAGGGCTAAAGCCCGGGTTGCTATAGTGTTCCCTTACCCCACCCTGAGGGGTGGGGTTAAATTTAAACTCTATGATTTTTCTTCGAGGCCTTGACTTTCGCTTCATGAAAGTTTTGCGTGAGAGTTGTTTCATTGCTGATTGGTCCGAAGATACTCATGCCACGAAATCAGTTCTGCAGGTAAAACGAATCAATTCAATTTTGCGGAGTGGGCAACTCAAGGCTGTTCTCTATTCGGGGCATGAGTATATTTGCAGATTCATCTTGTACTCAAGATTGTAATATTTTGTCCCCCCTTTCGCTTTTAAAAAGGGGGGACGATTTTCTGAAAACCGTTAACATGCAATTATAACCAAATCTTCCCACTGCAATAAATATTGTCGGGGGTTAAGGGTTACTTAAACTTCAATTCCTAAAACTCAAACTCGAGGCCGTTGTTTAGATAGTATGTTGTTTTGGGAACGCCGGGAAACGGGCGGGTATCAAACCTGTAATTGAATCCCGTTTTAAATTTTAGATTCTCGAATATCTTAAATTTGAGATCTGTTTGACTCAGCAGCCTGTAGTCTTTCACGTCACGCATGTTGGGCTGAAAGTATGATGTATGGCTGAATTCCACTTTGTCCAGCTCAAGCGTAAAGCTGAGGTAACTGCTCGTGCGGTGATTTCGCTCTATGATGGTTTTATCTACTGATTCCTGGTACTCAAACATATACAGCGAAGCGAAATAAGCGCGGAACATATCTGTATCAATTATTTTGAACCTCGGTCCACCGCCGGCAAGGACACGCTGCCCCACCTCAAGTGCTTTGTTGTATTGATACTGAAGAAAAACTTCACCCCGCAGCATTTCTTTTGTGATCTTCCTGTTGTATCTAACGTGCGCAAATCCGGAATTGATAAAGCTGGTACCTGCACCTTTTATCATCCTAAGCTCGTTCAGGAAAAGCCAAAGGTCATTTTTTCCTTTATACTGGAAATGAATCAGCGCACCGAGATCAAATATTTCATCCACAGATTTAGAGAACTGAAAGCTTGCTCCTGCGTTGCCGGTCCACCCTGTTGTATCAGTGCGCATCCTGCGTGATTCAATATTCACAACTTGTGATTCTAATACATGAACCGAAAGTATTGAGATCACCAAAATCAGTATGAATGTTTTCATTATTGCTCCTGCGGAATTTATTAACTTGTACTGAACAAATTTAAGAACATAGTTTATAATTGACAAAGAAAAAAATACCTGATTGTTTTATATGTTATGCCCGGGATTGGTGTAAAATGAGATATTATCTTTGAAGCAAATTATCATTAACTTTGCTGAATTATCGCAAAAGTTGCTTCATCCGGATATATGAGTACGGGAATATGAGTACAGTTTACACTAACATGACAGAGTTTTTCACAGACGCATGCCAAAGGTACGGCTCCGATGGCGCAATTTACTGGAAGGAAAAAGCTCCCGGCGCTGCAGCGGAGACATACAAGCATATCACAGGCAGCAAGCTTAAAGAGCTTACCTACCTTCTTGCACGCTCAATAGAAAATTACGGCATTAATCCGGGTGAATGTGCTGCGATAATTTCTGAATCCAGGTTCGAGTGGGTTATTTCTGATTTCGCATGTGTATCCAAACAGATCGTTACCGTTCCGGTTTATCCAACAATGACCGCTGAGCAGATAAAGTATATTCTCGAGCACTCAGGCAGCAGGCTCTGTTTTGTTTCAACAAAGCTTATGGCTGATAAAGTGAATGCAGTTTTCGATGAACTTCCCCTGCTGAAAAAAATAATCTCGTTCAACAAAACAGAACATAACACAGATAACATAATCAGTTTTGATGAGCTGATATATGGCGAGCTGCTTGAGCTTCAGGAAGCTTACAGCGATAAGCTGGCCGATGATTTTTTCGCGGTTTCAGCCGCGGGGCAGAATCCAAGTGACCTGCTGACGATAATCTATACCTCCGGTACAACGGGCACTCCAAAAGGCGTATGCCTTTCGCACCTCAATATTTTAGCAAATGTAAAACAGTGCACAGATTCTTTCCCCGTATTGCCCGAAGATATTTTCCTTTCATTTCTACCTCTTGCACATACCTATGAGCGTACGGGCGGCTACTATGTGCCCCTCTCGAAAGGCGCAAAGATATATTATGCGAAGAATATTGATACACTTGCTGCACAAATGGCGGAAGTAAAACCTACGATACTTCTTGCGGTGCCGATACTTTTCAACAGGATGAAAGACCGTGTACTTAAGAACATCAGCCAGATGCCTTTTCTGAAAAGGACAATTGCATTGAGGGCTCTTAAGATTGGGGCAAAGTTCAGGGAAAGCAAAGGAAATCCATTATGGAAGCTGGCAGATAGAAAGGTATTCCAAACTATCCGCGAAAGAACAGGTGGGAAAATAAAATTTTTCATTTCGGGAGGTTCTGCGCTCAGTAAAGAAACTGCGGAATTCTTTGATTCGGTTGGATTATTGATACTGCAGGGATACGGTATGACGGAAGCATCGCCGGTGATTTCTGTAAACAGGCTTGATAAGAACAAGTTCGGTACGGTGGGTCCGCCGCTTGAAGGTGTTGAAGTTAAAATTGCTGAAGACGGCGAGATACTAACCCGCGGCGAAAATGTAATGTCCGGCTATTACAAAAATGAAAAAGAAACAGCCGGGATGATAATTGACGGATGGCTGCATACTGGTGATATTGGGGAAATTGATAGAGATGGTTTTCTCAAAATAACCGACCGTAAAAAAACACTTATAAAAACTTCCGCGGGAAAGTACATTTCGCTCACACATATCGAAGAGAACCTTGAACGCTCTGAATATATTGACCAGGTAATCTCGTTTGCTTCGGATGAAAAACACTTTGTAACCGCACTGATAGTTCCGAATGAAGAAAAGATCAAGGAAATAGCCGCAAAGCTGCATGTAAAATATGATACACTGAGCGAGCTTACCCATAGTGATGTAATAATGAATTTTTATGAATCTGAAATAGATGTATTTCAAAAACCGCTTTCAAAACACGAACGGGTCCGCAAGTTTACATTGCTTGATAAGCCATTCACTATAGAAAGCGGCGAGATGACTCCAACCTTAAAGCTAAAGCGCAAAGTGATCGAAAATAGATATAAAGAGATCATCGAAGGTTTTTACAACAAGAAATAAAATTTCGAACTTTAAGCAATGGTTTATCCAATTCATCTGATGATATTTCTTTGATTTGCCTCTGTTAACCTCAACAATTCCACTCATTTTTGAAACATTCTCCCATTTTTTTCTAATCCCCTTTTCGCAAAATTATCCCAAATTTTCTTCCTGAACAAAAGCCTGAATACGTTCAATTTTTGTAGTTTAACTATGATCGCTCTACTCTAATTGCAGCATTTTTGAATAAAATTTGCTGAAATTAGTTTCTTTGAAGGACACCACATAACACTCTTATCTTTGTAAAAAGCAAAAAACGATGAAAATAATTACAGCATTACTTGTAACACTTTTTCTCACAGCGAATTCAATCTCGCAGATAACGGTTTCATTCCAGCAGGGAGTGAACGGTTACTCAGGGTGCAAATCTGTTAATATATCAGACCTCAACCTCGTAACCGGAAATAATGGCACTACATTTGCCGATGGAAACAATGACTGGTGTATTGGCAAACTTCACGGCAGGCCCGGATTTGGTTATGATATTTCACCTCTGCTTAGATTTGAGAACCTGAACATTCCTGCTAATGCAGTTGTAACCGGAGCAATGCTTACACTTACGCATGTTATGTGGGAGGCACCCAGCTCAAGAGTTAAGGGAAGGTATCTGAATGTTGATTGGTTCGGCAATGTGGTTGATTCCGTTGGCGGTATCGGCAACGCACCAATCGGCTGGGAAAGGCGAATGCCAAACACACCTTGGGGCTCTCCCGGCGCAACGGGTGAAGGAACTGACCTCATTGCAGGCAAATACTTTTTCTCCCCGCCGGATAGCAGCATAATACCCTCGAATGGCGAAGTTACATATAATATACCCCTGCACCTTGATGTTGTGCAAAACTGGATCAGCAATCCCGCAAGCAATCACGGTGTGTTGCTCCAGGTTGATGCGATAAATGTACATGTATATTACAGGCCGCCGCAGAAACCCGATGTACTGAAGCGGCCGAAGCTCTCTATAACTTACACGATCCCAACGGGTATAACTGGCAGCGATATTGTACCTTCAGAATATTATATGGAGCAGAATTATCCAAATCCTTTTAATCCCGAAACTGAAATTAATTATGGAATACCAAGAGATGGATCTGTAAAAATTTCTGTGTACGACGCGATTGGCAATGAAATAGCAGTATTGTTAAATGAATCAAAGAAGGCTGGAAAGCATAAGGTTAACTTTAATTCCAGCGGACTCAGCTCAGGCATATATTTCTATAAAATTTCTGCCGGCAGTTTTACTGAAACAAAAAAAATGAGCCTTATCAAATAATCCCGCAGTCGGGATTTCGCTTCGCTCAACAAATAACAAACAGCAAACAACAAAAAAAAATAATATAAATACCAACAAATGAAAATTACACAAACGATACTTTTAACAATTGCATTTTTCTTCACTATCAAATTATCCAATTCACAATGGATAGTTCAATCCACCGGTACAAATGACAATATGAGCGGTGTAGCGTGTTTCCCATCGATCCCTGTAACCCTGATGACCGGAGGTCAGAACATCTTTAAGACTACAAATAATGGAACAAACTGGATAAACATTTCATACCCTGCGCCAACAACATCACTTCAGGATGTTATCATATCCGGCACAACTACTGCATGGGCATGCGGTAACGGCAGAATATTGAAATCAACCAACTCCGGTTCCAACTGGGCAGTTGTTACTGCACCTAACAGGTACTGGAATTCCGGTTACTTCCTGAACGATAATACGGGTTGGTTTTGCGGCGGTACTGATACGGTTATTAAAACCACAAACGGCGGCACCAACTGGACTGTGCAGGAAAACAATCTCTATCCCGGTGAAAACAACTATGGAATAGTATTTGCAAATTCTCTGCTTGGACTCATGGTTGGCTCATATGATACACCAAATGCAGGTTATATACTTAAGACTATTAACGGAGGCGGGACCTGGCTTACAGTTTTTACAGCCAATTCATACATTCACTCTATCACTATGGTAAACTCAACAACGGGTTTTGCAGGAGGAACCGGCAAAGTATATAAAACCACAAACAGCGGTTCAAACTGGACCGAAACCTCAATCAGCGGAGCCGGTGCGCTTTATACCATCACTTTCCCCGTCGATACATTGACCGGTTATGCCGCAGGTCTTGTTGGTAAAATGTATAAAACCACTAACGGCGGAAACAACTGGTACCCGTTAACAACGGGAGTAACCGGCCACTTTAGAGGGATGGATTTCAGCTTTGGTTCCTCAACTACAGGTTACGCAGTAGGCACTACCGGTGTAGTGCTTCGCACAACAAATGGCGGGGGTACTTTTGTTGAAGTAACAGGCAGCAACACATCAGTTCCCGCAAATTATTCTCTGCATCAGAATTACCCCAATCCGTTTAATCCGGAAACTAATATCACATATAACATACCCAAAAAACAATTTGTAAAGTTGGCGGTTTATGACGTTGCAGGCAGAGAGATCGGTGTTCTGGTAGATGAAAATAAGGAACCGGGAAGCTATAGCATACATTTCAGCTCTACAGGTCTCGCTTCAGGGATATACTTCTACAGGTTAACTGCCGGAAGCTTTTCGCAAACTAAAAAGATGTCAATAATAAAATAATATGAGAACTATCAAAGTAATAGTACTGATCATAATTTTTACCGGAATTTCCTGTTCACAGTGGATACAACAAACATCCGGCACAACGCAGAATCTGACCGACATAGTTGTTTTCCCTTCATCGCAAACAGGAATTGTGGTCGGGTATACATCGCTGGTACTTAAGACAACAAATAACGGGACCAATTGGGTATCGGTTACAAATCCGGGCAACCAGTATTTATATGAGGTCTGTTATGCCGGCGGCACAACCGCCTACAGTTCCGGTTATACAAAGATCATTAAGACCACAAACAGCGGAACTAACTGGACGGCAACTGGACCGGTTCCGGCAAAAATATACAGCGGAATATTCTTTCTGAATGAAAACACCGGCTGGTCATGCGGTTATTGTGATACCATACTTAAAACTACCAATGGCGGAGACAACTGGATAATTTTCGGGAATAGTCTGTTTACCACAGAATCCAATACTGATATACAATTTGTGAACAGCTTATTAGGCTTTGTTACCGGATTTAACAGTACAGGAGGACATATCTTAAGAACAGTAAACGGCGGTGCTAACTGGGTAACAGTGCTTACTGCCCAAAGCAATTCCCTGCTTTGCATAAATATGCTCGATGCTTCAACAGGATATGCAGGCGGCCATCAAACTATACTTAAAACCACAAACGGCGGAACGAACTGGACTTTTTACAATTTGCCCGGGACAAGCAGTATTGAAAAAATTACATTTCCTGCCGATCAGCAAACAGGTTATGCAGTTACTGAATCAGGCAGAATTTATAAAACTACAAATGCCGGCGGGAACTGGTACCAGCTAACAACTCCCACAGCCACCCCGCTATATTCAATAGGTTTTTCACCAAATTCAAACACAACAGGATATGCTGTTGGCGGTAACGGGGTAATACTGCGTACAACTAACGGCGGCGGTACCTTTGTGGGTGTAAATGAAAATCCTTTAACCGTACCCGAAGGTTACAGGCTTGAGCTAAACTATCCAAACCCATTCAATCCCGTTACAACTATTAATTTCGGGCTTCCAAAGAGCGAAAGTGTAAAACTATCGGTTTATGATGTTCGGGGCGTGGAATTAGAAGTGTTGTTCAATGGATTCAAAGAAGCAGGAAACCATTCAGCAATATTCAATGCTGAAAATTATTCATCGGGAATTTACTTCTACAAGCTAACCGTAGGGAAATTTTCGGAAACGAAAAAAATGACAATCATAAAATAAGAACGCGAAATTGTTATATGAAAAATGAAACAGGTTATTCTCCAAACTGGGACTTTTTCTTCACTGATATTGAAGATAAGCCGGCATCAGTATTTGTTGACCTGGGACTAAATAAGATCCGCCCGGTTAGAACAAATCCTCACCTTTTGACGCTGGAGATAGAAATGAACTTCCCGCAGGAAAACGGACTATCATCATCTGATGAAAGCGAAAAGCTGTTTGAAATTGAAGATATTCTGATGAAAAGGCTGGAAAACTCTTTTGGAGCTATACTTGCCGGCAGAGTTACTACACATGGCCTGAGGATAATTTACTTCTACCTTAAAACAGAAAAAGAGGCGGGAAAAACGATCAAAGAATTAATGAAAGGATTTAAAGAGTACAAATACATATTCAGCCTTGAAAATGATGCAGAATGGGTAAAATACGAAGAGGATCTTTATCCTGCAGGATACGAAATGCACACAATTATGAACAGGCATATTGTTGAACACTTGCGCAGTAAAGGCGATGAGCTTTCTATTCCAAGAGAAGTTGACCATTACATTTTTTTCAGCAGCGAATCCGGTAAGAACTCATTTTTAAGTGCGGCTGTAAAGCTTGGATATAAAAAAACTTCTGAACGTTTGAATGAGAAAAATCCTGATCATCCGATTACTCTCAGGGTAACCAGAATAGATGCTGTGGAGTACAATGAAGTTATCGACTACACTTCAGAGCTGTATGACCTTGCGGAAGAAAATGACGGGGTTTACGACGGCTGGGAAACCAAGCTCGTAACGGCTGTAAAAGCAACAAAATAAATAATTCAAATAAATTTTAAGAACCAAACAGAATATAAAATGGACGATCTGACAAGGTCAATTAAAGAAGCAGTAAGCGATGGTATCAACAATCCGGAATCAACAACTGCCGGAGGATTTTTTGACAATGTTATGGAGAGATTCAAAGGAAGGCTGTTATTCACTGTAATTTTCGGGCTGGTTTTCCTTGGAGTTGCCGCATTCATTATCATAATGGTGCTATTCTTCATTCTGGGCGCATTATAAGCAAAACAATAGCGGGTTTTCTGTGAAGGTATGCTCTCTCTAGGCTCTAATATCAATGGGTTAGCAGAAATAAATCGATCAACACCGCATTTTATGTTTTGAATTATGCATGAATTTAGCTATTTTTGCATATTATGTTAGAAAGTTATATACCAATTCTGATGATGATGGTGGGAGCAGTAGCTTTTGCCATAATCAATGTTATTGTATCAAAGATACTGGGTCCCAAAAAGCCAAATGCTGAAAAGCTTTCAACTTATGAGAGCGGTGTTGAGCCATATGGAACCGCGCACTCAAAGTTTTCTGTTAAATACTATATGGCAGCAATGTTGTTCATTATTTTTGATATTGAAATAGTGTTCATGTATCCGTGGGCAGTATCTTTTAACAGCTTCAGCGGCGCAATGCTTACATATGCGCTTATTGAAATGCTGGTTTTTATTGGACTTCTGCTGATAGGTTACTTTTACATGCTGCGCAAAGGCGCGCTTAAATGGAATTAACAGGAAATTAAAATTTTATGTCAGATCTAAATTCAACACTACAGAACGAAGGATTTTTCACAACCAAGATCAGCGATTTTCTTGGCTGGGCGCGCAAGAATGCTGTGTGGCCGATGCCGATGGGTATTTCATGCTGCGCTATCGAGATGATGGCTTTTGCGGCTTCAAGGTTTGATGCATCACGCTTCGGCTCTGAAGTATTCCGCTTCTCACCAAGGCAATCAGACCTCATGATTGTTGCCGGAACTGTTACTTACAAAATGGCATGGGTTGTAAGGAAAATTTGGGATCAAATGCCTGAGCCAAAATATTGCATAGCAATGGGCGCATGCACTTCTTCGGGCGGTATGTACAGAAGCTATTCCGTTGTACAGGGTATCGATCAGTTCCTTCCGGTTGATGTTTATGTTGCAGGCTGTCCGCCAAGACCTGATGCATTGATCCAGGGATTGATACAGATCCAGGAAAAGATAGGTAAAACTCATCACAAATTATTCGACCAGTCCGTTAAGGAAATGGTTAGCTAAAAAAGAGGCTGACTCAAAAGCTGTGTCTTTGAGAAAACATGTTTATAATTTCTCAAGATTCCTGCCTCCGCAGGAATGACAAAACACTTTTAAGTCAGCCTCTTTTTATTATGTCTAAAATCTGTTACACAAACTCTTACCACATTAGCCGGTCTTGAATCCACACTTTGCGCGTTAGGTAGCTTGATTCATTTACTTTCGGTATTTTTAGTCCTTTGTTTGAAAATAAAATAGATCAAAAACGCTCCCATCAATCCTATCCACAAATATCTGTAAAAAGAGCCAAGGTTTTTATCACCAATTATAAACAGCAGCGGCCCGATAACTACAACAAGCAGCATAGGGATCCCAAGAAAAACAGTCAATGTAAACAGCGAGCTTTTCGCCTGGCGGTCATCGGTGTTTTTCATTTTGCGCGACATAAACCTGAAATACCATAACATAAACACTGTTATCAGGAACCATATGGCAATGTAGACCGGGTAATTATGTTCAATCAATATCATTTATTCAGAGTATTTGGTTTATTTATTAATTAGCTGGCTTTTCTTTTAGTTGTTTCGGCAGAAATATCTGTTCAAGTATCTCAAACATGAATTCTACCAGTATCGCAAGAAGCGCTGCCGGAATTGCACCCTTCAGTATTAGCGATGTATCATTTAGCGCGAGCCCGGTTACTATGAACTCGCCCAGGCCCCCTGCCCCGATGAATGCAGCCAGCGTTGCGGTCCCGATATTTATGACAGCAGCAGTTTTGATACCCGCAAAAATTGAAGGCATTGCAAGCGGTATTTCTACATAACGCAGGCGCTGCCATTTGGTTAAACCCATGCCTATTGCAACTTTTTTGATCACCGGATCAACTGAATATATCCCGGAAGCTGTATTCCTAATAATAGGCAAAAGTGCGTATAAGAACAATGCCGCAATTGCGGGAACTATTCCAATCCCGAAAACAGGTATCATAACAGCAAGTAATGCTATTGAAGGTATAGTCTGAAGAAGTCCGCTTATATAAAGCACAGGACGTGTCAGCACCGGATTGGTTGAAAGCAAAACTCCCAGGGGCAGTGCAACAATTATAGCAAGAAGCAGTGAGAGGAATGTTATCTGCAGATGCCGTGCGAGTTTGCTCATTATCTCCTCGAACGCACTTGGCTGCTCAAACTTAGCTTCCTTTTTAATGTAGCTGCCGTTCTTTAAAAATTCATTTGCAACCTGTGCGAATGTTTTATTCCTGTACAATACCTCAGCATTCAATGCCTGCATCATGCTATCAGTAATTGTATTATTAAGCATACCCAACAGATCTTTAGCTTTTTTATCAATATCAGCGCGGTAAAACGCCACACCAAGATAGCCGGGGAAAAAATTCAGGTCATCCTTTAAAAGAACAAGATCGTATTTCGGAATTTCACCATCGGTTGAATATACATCAGTAAGCTCAATTTTGCCATCTTCAAGTGATTGGTATGCAAGGCCGTGATCGATACCGGCCGGATCCATTTTCAGATGATAAAGCTTCGCAAGATTTTCCCAGCCGTCTTTTCTTTTCAGGAATTCATAACTTACCGCAGTTTTGATGGTTGAATTCCCCGCCAGGTCTGAAATATTTCTCAGGTGATACTTTTCCGCAGTCGATTTCTTTACGGCAAGTCCGTATGTATTATTGAATCCCAGGCTTCCGCTAATCTCAAGTTTATGCAGCTCAAGCAATCGTTTGTTCAGATCCGATAGATTCGTTTTTTCCGTCAGCTTCAATATCGCTTCGCTGATTGTACCCGTGTATTCGGGATAAACATCTATCTGCCCTTCTCGCAGCGATTCAAAACAAACAAGTGTGCCGCCTAGATTAAAATTCCTCTGCACTTTATAACCATTGGCTTCGAGCAGCTGCGAGAATATCTCACCAAGAATGTATGACTCATTAAAATGCTTTGCCCCAACACGTATTGTCTGCGTTGATAAACTTCCGCATACAAAGATCAGAAACAATAATATTACTTTAGTTCTGTTCAATCCCTGTGTGCCTCAATGAACAGTTTAACAAAATCTGTAGCCGGATTTGTTATCACTTCGTTTTTTGGTGCGTACTGATGTATAGTACCTTCATGCAGGACCATCAGGTTATCACACAGCCGCATTGCCTCATTCAGATCATGCGTAACCATTACAATCGTTCTTGGTTCCGCCTGCTGAAGCTCCAGCAGTTCGGCATGTATGCTCTTTTTGGTATCGGCATCCAGAGCGCCAAATGCTTCATCAAGCAGGAAGATTGGCGGCTCAAGAAGCATTGCGCGGCAAATCCCCACTCTTTGCTGTTCGCCGCCTGAAAGCTGATATGGATACTTTGTCTTGAAGCTGGGCGGCAGATTCACGAAGCTCATTAATGTATCTACTCTGCGTTCAGTATCGTGCTTTGAGTCACCTGATATCTCTCCCGGCAGGGAAATGTTCCTGTAGATACTCATATGCGGGAAAAGTCCCGTGCCCTGTACCGAGTAGCCAATCTTTCTTCTCAGCTCGATCAGCTTGTCATAATCCAACGGATTTCCAAAAACTTTTACAATACCTTTTGTTGGCCTTATAAGCCCGTTGATTATCTGCAGCAGGGTTGATTTCCCGCTGCCGCTTTTACCTATAATTGCGGTTATCTTCTTATCTTCAATTTCAAAGCTAAGATCTTTCAGGGCCGCTTTGTTATTGTAATAATGTGAAACCTTTTCGAACTGTATCAGATTCATTAAGTAAGCAGAGCTTTCTTTAACAGGTTAAATTGAATTTTCCCCTTATATGAGGTATATTTGAATATAATTCCCGTAAAACTACAAAGAAATTATCAAAATGGAAAATCAAAAGAGCGTATTGAATATTAATGACATAGAAAACTCTTTGAGCGGAGTTGATAATGATAAAATATTCAACATGTTTAAAAAAGTGCGCAGGCTTACTATTGAGCTTTGCGAACCGCTTGAGATAGAAGATTACGTTGTACAGACCGAAAGTTTTATGAGTCCGCCCCGCTGGCACCTTGGTCACGTAACATGGTTCTACGACCAGCTTTTAAAAAAGTACTTCAAGGATTATAAGCCGTACAGGGAAGATTATTCCTATTATCTGAATTCATATTACCAGGCATTCGGCAAGCCGTTCAATAAAAGCAGGCGCGGTACAATATCGCGTCCTACCGTTAAGGAAACCATTGAGTACTGGAATTACATCAACAGGCAGGCTGCAGCATTTTTTGAGGCAACCGAGCTTAAGCTGAATATGCTGAAGGATTTTATCCTCGCATTTAACCACGAGTGGCAGCACCAGGAACTGATGGTATATGACCTGCAGCACCTCTTGCAGGATAAATATAAGCCTAAGGAGATCAGGAAGGTCCCTTCCGCAAACGGGAACGCAGGAAAAAAAGAGATGATAAAAATTCCGGGCGGGATATTTGAGCTTGGATTCGATATACTGAAATGGAAAGACCAGTTTGCGTATGATGTAGAAATGCCGCAGCATAAGGTTTACCTGAATGATTATTACATCGATAACACGCCTGTGACAAACGGCGACTACCTGAAGTTCATTGCTGAAGGCGGCTACAATAGTTATAAATTCTGGCTTGATGAAGGCTGGCAATGGGTTAACAGGGAATCAATCAATGCTCCTATGTATTGGGAGCAGGATGATAAGGGCAACTGGTTTAAAAATGATTTCAGGGGAAAAAGATTCCTTGAGAATTTTCCCAATGAACCTGTGACAAATGTAAGCTTCTTTGAAGCCGATGCATACGCCCGATGGGCCGGAAAACGCCTTCCAAGCGAGGCGGAATGGGAAAAAGCCGCAAGTTGGGATGAATCTGCCCAGACTAAACGACTCTATCCCTGGGGTGATACCGAACCGGGCGAGATGAATTGCAATCTGCTGGAATCACGGTTGTGGGGTCCCGCAGATGTATTTTCATATGAGTTGGGAAAGAGCTTCTACGGATGTTATGGAATGATTGGCGATGCATGGGAATGGACAAATTCGGAGTTTGTTGCTTATCCCGGATTTAAGTCCGGATTTGCAGAGTACAATGATAAATGGTTCACGAACCAGAAAGTACTTCGCGGCGGATCATTCAGTACGCCGAAAGACTCAACCCGCAATACTTACAGGAATTTTTTTAAGACGCATGAACGCTGGCTGATAAGCGGATTCAGATGTGCAATGGACGCATAGATAATTAGGAATTAGGGATTAGGAATTAGGAATTAAGAATCCAAAATTAGGTTTCAGATTTTAGATGCTGGATGTAAGATGTTAGTTGTTTGTTTTTTGGTATTTGCTATTTGGTATTTGGATTACTTGTCTTTATTCATCAAACAAAGCTCGAAGTAGTTGTTTTCATCTTTCCATGATTCGGAAATTGTGAGTCCGGCAGAAGAAGCCAGCCCGCGGATCATTTCATCGGTGAATTTGTATGAGTTTTCAGTGTGTATTGAATCTCCTTTACGGAATTTTATCTCACCTGAGCCATTCAGACTGAACGAGTGGTCGCATTTGGAGATAAGATGCATTTCGATCCTGCTTTCATTTGAATTAAAATGGGCTTTATGCTCAAAGTTATCTTCATTCAGCTCCGAGTTGAATTCCCTTTTGATCCTGCGCAGCAGATTCAGGTTGAATTCCGCAGTCACTCCTTCGCTGTCATTGTATGCCGCATTAAGAACATTCTCATTCTTTACCAGGTCGAACCCTATCAGCAGGCTATCACCTTTTCTCATGGATGCTGAAAGCTTTCCGAGGAATTCTTCAGCGTGGGGCAGATCGAAATTTCCGATACTTGAGCCGAGAAATAGTATAAGCTTTGGCTGCGGGAAGATCTTCGTAGCTGCTTCAATAGACTCCTCATACTCACCTATGATTCCCGTTACATATAGTCCCTCAAAATCGCTCAACAGGCTGTTTCCGCTTTGTATCAGTATTTCTGATACATCAATTGGCACATAGTTGACCGAAGAATTCTGCTTGATGAACGCGTTAAGTATGTAACGGGTTTTGATCGAGCTGCCGCTGCCAAGCTCAACGATAAGATCCTTGCCTTTGTTTGCATCAGCTATATTTTCTGATTTATCTTTTAGGATCGACGCTTCAGTGCGGGTAACATAGTATTCAGGTGTAGAACATATTTTTTCGAACAGTTCAGAGCCGGCATTATCATAAAAATATTTGGGAGGCAGAGTTTTAGGGTCAGATGTCAGCCCGGCGATTACGTCTTCGGCAAAAGTATTCTTGCTTCCGCCGTTTTCAACGGTGAAGAGCGTAAAGCGGTCATTTAGTGTTTCTTTGGAATATTTAACTGACATCCTATTTACTTAATATATGTTGTTTAAACCGAAAAGTAAATCATCTATTAAACTCCGGCAATATAACAATAATTACATAAAACCGTATGCGGATTTCTGCTAATTTACTATCTCGCCCTCAAATACTTTGATTTCAGAACCTTTTGCATATGTAACATTGTACGGTTTTGCGGCATTCAGGAATTCCCAATGTCTGCCGTAAACCAGCCCAAATTCAAAGTTATGACTGCATTTCAGTACCGGGTAAACATCCCAGAACGGATGTTCAACTCTATATATTAATAGTTTTCCCCCGCGGGATGTTCCAAATCCCCACTCATGTTCCTTAAAAAAATGAGGAGTAGAATCACTTTCGGGCAGATAGGGCTTATTTTCAGCTTCCAGATCTATACTAAATTCTTTATGCTCTTTTTCAATCGTGTGATTTATCTTAATTGATTCACCCTTTTCAACCTTGCTGTGCATGGGTATAGCCTCGTATTTCTCGTTATACAGCAGATTCGCAACCAATGGAATTACCGCCCTCGGTACAAATTCCCTTACAAATACCACTCCCCTTCTTTCATTATTCTTGACGTATATCCTAAGGTTAATTTCAGGGAAATTCACATGGAAAGGTATCTTCAATCCCTTTATTTTTGTATCCAGGAAATCAAACGCCACAAGGCTCAAGAATCCCCTGCCATCGATCGTATCAGGTTCAAGTCCGGGGGGAATGAACGGCTTCAGGATGTCCGGGTCAACATCGTATGTGATGAGAATGAGATCCTGCCACCTGGCAGTGAGAAAAACTTTGGGTTCTTTCATAACAATGATAGATTAATAGTCAGAATCCGGTTCTTTGTGAATGCCAACCAGAACCCTGCTGATCAGGTAAGCTGAGATAGCCCCGCTCACTACATCGCTAAGCCAATGCTGGTTGTGATATATCCTGCTGACGCATGTAATTACTGCAAGCAGGTAATAAAATGATTTCAGGTAGATATTTTTTGTGGTTGATGCAAGGATTGTGGAAAGAGCGAATGAAACGGCCGCATGTCCGGAGATATATGAGAACATATCGTTGTTTGACCAGTTCCAACCGTACCATGCAAAATCGCCTTTATTGGTGTATGGCCTGAACCTGCCGAAAGCGGATTTGAATATCAGGGTAACCAGACCCGAAAAAACATACGCCTCCAGAACCAGCAACCCGGTTTCGCGCATATTGTATTTTTTGAAGATGAGTCCGCCGATATAAAGCAGCAGGAAAACATAAAGCGTTGGCATACCATTACCGTACCACCTGCCGAAATCGAACACCGACGAAACGAAGCCATTATCAATTCCGGTAACAATAGACCGGATTGCAGGGTCAAGATAAAAAGCCGAAACAATTGCAAATACCGCTGCTATTGCAAGCTGCCAGTGGATGAATATCCTGCGGAATGTTAAAGGGTAAACCCGGACGAATGCCCTGCCTAAATGTTTGAGATCTCCCTTTAACAATTGTATCATCTGCAATAATATTAATTTATAAAGGCTTTTGGAATGTATTTATAAATCAACTTTGCGGGATTGAAAGATTGGTTATTGTTGTTGGTGATAACACCAACAACGGGGTAAAGTTTTTCGTCTAGATCCCTGCTTCCGCAGGAATGACAATAATTTACAGACAAGTCACGAAGTGCTCTTTTAAAAATCTGTCCTGTTTAAGTTAATGAACTAATCGTGAACACAGACAGGAATGTCTGTGCTACTAAAGCAATATAAAAATATATTCACAGACAAGTCACGAAGTGCTCTTCTATATGTCTGTGCTACTTAGACAAATTTTTCTCCCGTTTGACATTTCACGTTTCACATTTCACGTATGACGTTTGTTGAGCGCAGCGAAATCCCGCTTGCGGGAACATTTGGCATTTGGCATTTGGGCTTTGACATTGGTGTAATCATCCTGCCCAAACGAGACCTTCAACTTTTTCTACAAAATTTTCAAGCCTGCACCATCCCTGTTTACCGTCAGGAGTTTTGATGAGGTACCAATCGCAATAGAATTCCGTGTAAATCTGCTCCGGGTTCGGACAGTTCTGGCTTATATCTGCCTTGACGAGGGTAATTTTAGTGCCGGGCTTAAGCTTAACCGATACTTCAGAGTTATCACTTTTATCTTTACGCAGGTCAAATGTTGTTTTTACTTCACACTCCTGGTTAACGTCATAAAATTCCTCTTCGATCTTTGTGATAGTTTTATTCTTGCTGTCAAAATCGTATCTCATCTTTGCAGTCCAGAATCCCATCCAGGCATATTCAGTCAATTCGCTGTTCCCGGTTACTTCTATACCGAAGTTGGATGGCAGATGCCCGCACTCAGTGATCTTCCCGTTAACGAACTGGAAGAAATACATATCGCTTTGATCGCTGGGTCCATAGCCTTTGATCAGCACTTCCCTCAAATTATCATTCCGGTTAATATCTATTATCTCAACGCCAATATCGTAAGCATCGTTATATTTGCCGGTAAACTCATCGTTGTTTATCTTGAGCTTGAAATCCTGAGTTGCTTCGCTGTAAGATACACGGATAGTTTCCTCTTCCCTGTCAAAATTCAGGTCAGATTTTATAGTTGTATCCATATTTTGTGAATAAATACAACTTGATAAAAACAAGATGGAAACAGTGAACAGTATTTTCATATTTTATTTATTGGTTTTAAGCTTATAATTCTCAGCTTTAAAGATCTTTCAATTTTTTCTGATACATTGGACTTACTTCACATTCAGTCTTTTTCGCACCAAAGCCCAGGCAGCAAGCGTCATTCCGTCATAGATCTCGTTATTCTCGATCATATTTTCGATCTCTGCTGTAGTAAACTCATACATCAAAAACTCTTCAGATGCGTCTTTTTTATACTTTTCACTCGGCTTTAAGTTCCGCGCAATATAAACTTTGCATATTTCATTTGTAACACCATTATATGGATTGAACATACCGGCATATTCAAGCTCACCCTCAAACCCGGTTTCTTCAACCAGTTCTTTTTGTGCCTCAAAATCGTGATTATCCTCCTTTTTGACACCGCCGCCCGGAAACTCCAGACTGAATCTATCGTTTAAATAACGATACTGCTTTACCAGAATTATCTTCCCCTCGGTTGTTATTGGAATAATAAAGGCTGAACCATGGGTAAAAACATAATGATACTCTCCTTTTGCACCATTTGGGAGCGAATAATTATCTACCTTGTAACTCCACCAATTATTGACGAATTTTGCAACAGTTGATAATTTTTTCCATCGTTCTAATTGCATGATAAATATATTTTTAGATTTCGTAAATTGAAAATTCCCTTAATATTTTGTAAATTTGTAAATAAACTTCTCAATTAAAATGGCAAAGTCTAAGTACGTATCCAACAAAAACGAAACCATACCCCTGTTCAAGAATTCTTTCCTTGAGTATTTTTCGCACATCCATCCAATCACACCGGTAATAGTTTTCGTTCCGGTATTACTGATTTGTGCATACTTTGGCTTTCAACGGGTACCAATTATTAACGGTGCGCTGGCTTACCTTGGCGGCATTCTGCTGTGGACACTGACGGAATACGTAATTCACAGGTGGGCTTTCCACTACCATCCAAAAAGTGCAACCGGCAAAAAAGTTCATTTCCTGGTGCATGGCATTCACCATGATTATCCCAGGGATGCAACAAGACTGGTTATGCCTTTGCTTGTAAGTGTTCCGCTTGCAACATTTTTTTTCTATTTGTTCATGGCAATTTTTGGCAATTACTACCTCGTAGTATTTTCGGGGTTTGTGCTGGGGTATGTAAGCTATGATTCAATTCACTACGCAACTCATCATATCAATCTTAAAGGCAGGATAGGCGGTTTTCTGAGGAGTTACCACCTGCGCCATCATTATGAAGATGACCACACTGCTTATGGTGTATCAACACCGCTGTGGGATTATATATTCCGCACTATTCCAAGCTACATGCTTGACCTGAAAAAAGTGCCGGATATCGATCTTGAAGACGAAAAGAAAAAGGCTTAACAATTTTTTTATCCAAATAAAAAAGGAGACTTAAACGGTCTCCTTTTTTATTAATGAACCATCACCTGTTTAGAGATGTATCATCACTTTTCTCTTTTCGTTTCAGGTCATTCAGCTCTTTAGTAAGGAAAAAACTCAGAATTATTCTTATCGCAACAATTCCGCCAAGTTCTACCAGTTCTTCTGTAGTAGGCTTAAGTATTGTTTCAATTATATCAGCCGCAACAAGGAATTCCAGCCCGAGCAGTATGTAATAGCCAAAATCCAGCCTGATCTTATTCAGCACATTCATATGAAACATACCGGTAAACCTGCCGAACTCATTCTTAAGCAGCATAGCAAGAGCCAGAATTGCCCCGTATATCATTATGGTGAAGCTTACTGCTTCAACAGCTTTGGCGATGGTATAAAATATATCTTCCATCTACAAATTTAACAAGAATTTGCGGAAGTAAAAACCAAAATAGTATCTGAAAGAAGTCATAACGAACAGCAATATCGTAAAAAGCTCAAGACACTAATTTCACGAATTTCACGAAATGGTACTAAAATATTCGGCAAAAATTTCTTTTTGCCGTGTCAGGACTTTCGTCCTGACAGAACATACCCCTATAGCTTCGTTAAACCTTGCGGCACTATCCGATTCATTTAAGCAGCACCATTTTCTTTATTTCGCTATAGCCGGCTGCAGAAGATCGCTCATTTCGGACTTCCAGCTTGTAAAAATAAACTCCGCTGGCAAGTCCCCCTGCGTCAAAAGTAACTTCATGATTGCCCGCTACAGTAACTCCATCAGCAAGCACTGCAGCCTCTTTCCCTGATACATCAAATACCGTTAGTTTCACATTCCCCTGTTGCGGGATTGAGAATGTAATTGTGGTGGATGGATTGAACGGATTGGGATAATTCTGGTTCAATACAAATCCAACAGGATGCTGGTTACCTAAAATGCCGATCGGCGCACCCGAACAGCCCGAAGCCGAAATGAAATTCACAGGCCCTTCCTCAGAGTAAACACAAATGCAGCTATCGCCTGCCGTAAACCTGAATACCGGCTTTGGCACAACGATATCCGAAACAGAATAATAATTCATTTTGCTTACGCTATTCAGTACAGCCGCATGATTCATTGTGATAAAACGTATGCTGTCTTCTGCGGATGATGTAACAAAAGTAATGTAATGTGTGCTGCCGTTTCTGATCCCAACGATCTCAGGGCGGGAATTCATATTTGTTGAGCTGCCGAATAAACTGCTCTCATTGAACGGGGCTGAAAAATTACCGTAAGAAGCGGAAGAGAACCACTTCACCATCCAGTTCCCGGCAACATACTGCCTGAAAACACATACAATGTTTCCGTTATCATTCCCGTTTGATGAAAGCTTTGCCCATTGTTTCAAAGCATTTGGTTCGCTTCCGCCAATACTTGCCCCTGCGCCAGTTGATGTTACAGGGGGATTACCATTGATATCGCATTTGGCAAAGTAAAGCTTACTGCTATCGGTCACCCCGCAAAAAGAGAGTATTACAGAATCAGTCCCGCTATTGCTGAAATATGCGGCATCAGTATATGTGATCCTGTTTGCGGCAGAGGAGTTATCATACCAGTAAAACGATGGCGCCATATACGAAATTGCGGGATTACTAACACTGTAAGGACTCAATATCCTGGCAAATTTCTGAGAGTTTATCCTGTTGCCGTTGCCTGCAAGAGAATCAAAAGAACAAGCTATAAACACATATGGAGTTGCCGCATACTTTGCATTATCTGAGCTAAGCCTGACATTGTAGTAATTTTTCGTTGAGTCCCTTGCGGGCCACTCAAGCATATTATAGAATGCCCCATTCAGTGCGGGCACCTGTAGAATAAACGCACCAATTGATTTCGAGCCGTTTGCCTGTCGGAATCCGAAAGCGACCCAAAGATATTTTTGCCCTGTGTTGTTTTCAACCAATTCCATATCAAGATCATCCGGCATTACTTTATCTCCCGGTCTAATGTTGCCCGAAACGTACTGGCTCCACGATCCTCCGCCGTTGATCGAGTAATATACTACAAAAGTATCCGGCGAAACCGGGTCAGCTTCGTAAAGTACTATTGACCACATTTTGCCTGCAGTTGAACCGCGCTGTTCAATAGATGACGCAATACCCTTTACAGTTCTGTTGGAATTTGTGTAGATACGGGTATTTTGAATGTCATCAGTTAAAGCTCCTTCGCCTGTGAATGGCGGTCTAAGGCTTATGATACCTCCTTTTTCTCCCCTGCTTCCGATTTCAGTAAGATCGGTTCTGCCAGTGCCGGTCAGCGATTCAAGCTTGCTGTTGATCTCAATCATTTTTGGAATATTTTCAGACCGGTCTTCATACTTCAGCCTGTTTAGTTCAGTTTCATAACTTTGCTGAAGCGGAGATTTTTCATATTTCCTTCCGGGCAATTTGCTTTCTTTGCGTGAATCTGACGTGTTTTGGCCGAAGCTTAAAGCAGTATATAACAATACTAACAATGCAAACAAAACAACTTTGTATACAGGAAGTCCCATAGTATTTTTCTCTATATTAATTTAACAGTATACTGAGGGCACAGTGATCCAATAACCAAAAAACAGTTTTCAAACGGAATTCTATTGAAGTTTAGCGAGCGGGAATGCGGTATTAAATGCCGGTTATTGTAACTGCTATCTTTCTGCTGCCCCCATGATTCCTGTGCTCACATAAGTAGATGCCTTGCCACGTCCCAAGGTTTAGTTTACCATTGGTTATGGGTATTGTAAGTGATGAGCCAAGTATTGAGGTTTTAATGTGCGAGGTCATGTCATCGGGACCTTCGAAAGTGTGTTCGTAGTGATCTGCATCTTCCGGCACCATTATATTGAAGTGTGTTTCCATATCCGTTCGTACACTGGGATCGGCATTTTCGTTTATGGAAAGCGAAGCTGATGTGTGTTTGATAAATATGTTAGCGAGTCCCTGGTTTATTGTTGAAAGCTCGGGGATGTGCTGCAGTATTTCTGAAGTAATTATGTGAAATCCCCTGGACCGCGGCTTTAGCAAAAACTCCTTCTGAATAACTTTCATTCAGTGCCGTTCGTTTTATGTTCTTGCTCAGCTTCCTTTTCAGCCTGTTGTTTTGCCTGTTGACCGGCATGTAGTTCGGCCTGTTCTTCAGCTTCCTCTTCAGCCTTTTCCTTCTTCTTTTGCTTCTCGTCGTCGTAGGAAGTCTTAATGATAAAATAAATATACGCGGCAAACATCAGGGTACCTATTACCGCAAATACTAATATTACTCTATCCATTTTGTGCGTTCTTTTTATTTTCCGTTTTAACAAAATTAACCATCAAACTTAAAATATAATAGCCATCAATATCAGTTCATTTCAAATTTACCTGTAAGGCTTAACCCTGTACTTCGTTAACAGCTTTTTGAAGTACTCATATCTTTTATTTTTTGGCACAGTCTTCAAATCGTAACTATCATAATTATCAAAGAGCGCGCCTATTATTCCCCCAATTAGTGCAAATGGAACTGCAACTATACCGCCGCCCAGTATTGCCCTATCAACATGAAATGTGGGGTGGGGATTGAAGTCAAAGAACCCTCCAAATAGGAATCCCAGGCCAAATCCAACTGCGCCGGTAATCACGGCAACATTCCAAAATGCTGAGCCTTTGGCGAAATGTACCTGCCTTATTTTAGCCAGTTCAACGGAATAATTATACCTTAGGGTATCAAAGGTAAGCCGTTCGGGAGCTAAAGTGAACTTGTTGATGTTGTTATCAAACCTGTAAAGTACATCATCGCTCTTACCTTTTTGTTTGATAAGCATTTTAGGCAGGGCAAACACTTCTGAGGAATCAGTCTGAGAGATCAATATCCCCTGCAGCGCAATTAACAGTAATACAGCAAGAGTTTTCATTTTTTAGTTAGTTTATTCTTCTTTAGAATTTTTAAAAGAGCAGCATGTTTATCTTTGACCGAAAGTGTGTAAAGATTATAATATTCGTCATTGGTGAACAGAAGACCAAGCGCCCCTCCAATGATAGAAAAGACTGCACCGCCTGCCAGCCCCCCAAAAAGCCTGTCTTTAACATCAACATCGTTATGACCAAAACTGCTCGCTGCGAATCCAAGCAGAAAACCGATAACTCCCGCCGATAGTGAAAATGTACCTGCATTTGAGCCGTGATGGAAGGTAATTGAACGGATATCTTTTAACTGAACTTTGTATTTATACATATCGGGATCTGCCGTAAGGGTTGAGTCACTTAGGCGGAATTTTGTTACATTCTTTTCAAAGCCGTAAATCACCTGCGAGCCTTTTTCGTACTGTGAGATCGAAAGTTCAGGCAGATAAAATGTGTAAACAGTGTCGCCTGCTGCTGCTGTTGTTTGGGCAGCATAAAAAGACCCGTTTGCGAAATGTATCTGCTGCATCTTCGGTAACTCTACAGAGTTATTGTGCCTTAGGGTGTTAAAGGTAAGCTGTGTGAGTGCTAAAGGATCGTTTTGAGTGTAAGCTGTTGATGTTATAAGTAAAGCAAGAAGCAAGGTTAGAGTCTTCATTTTTTTTGAAGTTGTTTAAGATTTTAAGGTAATAATTGTATCATAGCACATTTTAACTATAATAAGCTATTTTCCTATGGGAAAAAGCAAGATCAATATTATGAAAAATATTAACAGGCCGGAAAAAAGCAAACCTAATCCACCCATTAACCATGCCAGGAAAAAGAACTTCCATTTCTTTCCTCCCCGCCTGGCTTTTTGCGGATCAGCTGGACCGTAAAGAACAATTACTTCATCGCCAATTTTGAAATCGGGCCTGTTGCCGGACCAGTTTTCGGTAAACTCAATCGTTCTTCCCATAGCGTCAGTGAACCGGATCCTGGGCGAGTACATTCCCCCCGCACCATCTGACTGACCCTTATATACTTTTTCTACAACCGTACCGCGTGTTTCAATTGCCCTGGATAAAAATTTCTTTGCGCGTATGTATGAAATTGTACCTATCAGAAGCATAGTAAACGAAATGAATCCGTTAACTCCAAGCAGAAGGTATAAATCAGATTGGCTCATCTACTACAGTTTCTTTTTCTTAACATAATTAAATGATTCTTTTATCAGGTCTTCAAGAACCTTTAGATCAACATCAGCGAGTTTCTTTACATACAGGCAGGCTACCGCAGATTTATGTTTACCCAGTTTTTTCAGTAACGAATCTCTCTTTTCAAATCCGGCAGAAATATAAATAGATATTGCCGCTTTGCGCGGTGAAAATCCGACAACGCACATATCACCTTCATGGCCGGATTCATACTTGTAATGATAGCTTCCAAAGCCAATTATCGAAGGCCCCCACATCTTAGGTTTTTCCTTCGTGATCTTTGACATCATGTCTGCCAGCACCTTCGAGTCCCTGCGTTTCTGTTCATCAGGTACGGCTGCGATGAATTCTTTTACGCTTACTGCCGTTGGTTTGGTCTTTGTTTCTGCCATAGTTTAAAAAGTGAAATAGAGAAATAGTAAAAATGTGAAATGGTGAAATAGAGAAATAGAGAAATAGTTAAATATGTTAATTGGTTATGTGGTTAATTGGTTAAAAAGCTTAGTGATAAATACTTTAGATTGAAACGACAGTTCAATGACAATATTTATAAACTTGCTGATCAACTTTAACCAAAATAAGAGAAAATCTGCTCATTTGGAATGATAAATGCAGAAGTGAGTTTATCTCAACATGGTTTTTGCGACTTAAAACACCTTTTCTGCATCATATTAAAATAACCTATGAAATAAATATAAATGAAAATTAACTTTATCTTAAAAGTCCTGTTTTTTGCTGTTTTAATCAATAATATTTTGGCTGATGAATATGCCGATAAGCTGGATAAGATCGTGAATGAGTATAACAATATTGGCATGTTTTCCGGGAATGTAATGGTAGCTAAGGATGGGAATATTTTTTATGAAAAACAATTTGGCTATGCAGACTGGGAAAAGAAAATTCCCGTAACCCCAGAGACTCTTTTCAGGATAGGGTCACTAAACAAAATGTTCACCAATGCGATGATCAAGCAGCTTGAAAAGGAAAATAAGCTCAGCCTCGAAGATCCGCTTAGCAAATTCTTAGAGCTATACCCAAAGGAAACAGGTGATAAAATAACCATAAAGATGCTGCTTGAAATGAAAGCAGGCCTTGCCGATTATGGGCGGAATCCAGCATTTAACTCTGATAAAACCAAATTCAGGACAGTAAATGATTTCCTCGAAATAATTAAAGATGAACCCCTGTTGTTTGAACCTGGTACCGGACAGGAATACTCAAATTCAGGTTATGTAGTGCTTGGCGGCGTTATAGAAAAAGTGACCGGCAAAAGCTACAAAGAGAATCTGGAAGAAAGAATATTAAAACCGCTTGGCATGTCCAGCACGCACTACCTGCTGCTCGGCGAAACCGTGCCGGGTATGTCACAAGGCACAACTATATCCTTCAACGGCGATAAAAAGTCATCCAATGAAATTGAAATGGTTTCACCCGCCGGGGGAATGTATTCCAATGCCAGTGACCTGTTGAAGCTCGACCGGTACCTGAGGCAAAGCGGATTGATACCACCCGGAATTCGTGCCGGAGGTACACCCGTTTGGAATTCAATCTTAGCACAGTTAAAGGATGGATATACTGTAATTATCAATTCAAATTTTGGTAATGCGGCTGATGGTATCATTCAAAGATTTATGGATGCTTTAGAAAACAAGCCTTACCCGCCCGCTGACTATCCGCTATCTATGAAACTATACAAAGTTTTAGATGAATCAGGCTTGAAAGGATTAAAAGAAAACCTGAGGCCATTGATAGATTCAGAAGGAATGGAGTACAGGGCATTTCATTTAAACATGTTTGGATATGAGCTAATGAACGCAGGAGAACTTGATAAAGCAATTGAGGTGTTTACGCTGAATACTGAACTCTTCCCGGAAAACCCGAATGTATGGGATTCACTTGGCGAAGCATACATGAATAAGGGCAATAACGGGCTTGCAATAGCCAATTACAGAAAATGCATTGAGCTTGACCCAAACAACCAAAACGCAAAAATAATGCTCAAAAAGCTGGAAGCAAAGTAGCTCAGTATTGCTTTCAGCTTTTCTTGAGGATATCGATCATTGCTAAAATGGCTGAAGTAGCCTCGGGTGAAATAGACGCAGTGGCTGCCCAAGTTGTTATCTCGGTGAAATCCCATTTCGGTTTACCGAACTTGTCGATCGCGTTTCTGAGAATAGATGTTTCTTTGGCAGTATCTGACTCGCCCCCCAAGAGGTTTAGTACAGCTTCATAAAACACAACGAGAGGCAGGTAATTCTTCTTGCTGAGTGCATTCCTGTTTTCATCAAGCACTTTTTTGAGATCCGGGAGCTTTGATGTAATGAGAAAGATCTCTGCCAGGCTCGCTGCGGCAGCCGCATCATCCGGAGCAATTTGCAGCAGCTTGCGGAAATCAGCGGCGGCATCGTTATACTTCTTTAAATTCATGTATGTACTTGCCCTGTTGAAATACGCATCTGCATAATCGGGCTTCAGCTCAATTGCTTTTGTATAATCTGTAACCGCTTTCTCATATTCGCCGTTAGCATCATAAACATTGCCGCGGTTGCCGTATGACTGCGGATGATTTGGATCCATCGAAATTACCCGCTGGTAATCTTTAATAGCGAGGTCAGAGCGGCCCAGATTCTGGTATGCAATTCCCCTGTTATTAAGCACTACTTTCATAGTCAGTGCATCAGGCTCGGCTTCTATGATCCGTGTATAGTACTTCACAGCTTCCGCATTGTTGTTATTTTCAACCGCGCTATACGCTATGCTGAAATAGCGGTTTATCTCGTTCATGTTATCGGTCTTGCGGTCAAGCTCATCGCTTTTGATCTCAAGTCCCGCAATTTTGCGCTCAATAGTGCTTATCTTCTTTTCATAATCCTGCGTCATGGTTTGCAGTTTTTCAAGCATGCTGTTCATTTTATGCTCTTCATCAATAAGCTCAAGCCTTATCCTTTCGATTTTATCCTGCGAGTCCTTAAGTTCATCACGGTTCTTTTCCAGCGACTTCTCATCCCGGTATTTGAATATCACAAACAGTATCGTTATCACCCCCGAAAATACCCCGATCACCCATTGCAGGAATGTGATGGTACGGTCGGCACTATTGAGCGCGGTTTCGAACACATATTTATCGATAGAAACCTTCTCGGTATCATGCGTGCCTGATACCGGAGTCATTTGATCCTGTGCGAAAATGCTTACCGAGACCAAAAATAAAAATACCGTAATATTGAGAAATAGCTTACCCATGACAGTAATAAAAAAATTATTGGAATTTTATCCTCTTCTTTGGTATGCCGCATAGCCACGGCAGGTAAAGGTTATGATTATTTATTATGCTTCGAATTTACTGAACCTATATGAATTAAAAAATACCATATTTTAATGGTGGCTGAAATTTCTAATGGTAAACCTGCCGGGTTAGTTCAGAGTTACGATTGTTAGCCCACGGATTTATCCGTGGGTTAAAATGCTGCGATACATCAGAACCACTTTAGTGGTTTGTAAAAATTACCCGGCTCATTTTAGACTGTTGAGTTTGCTGACTACCCCCTTGTGTTCACACTGCCAGGGTAAACCTTCGGCCTTCCAGGGGGAATTGATATGCACCGAAGCTATATCCCCCTGAAAGGGGGATTATAGGGGGTTGCTGCCCTACCCAGAGAACTCCCGGAGAGGAATTCAAAACTCTTTACACGAGTTCTTATGTTTACCTTAGGCTTAAGAATTCCTGATACTACCCCCTTGTGTTCCCCCTTCCAGGGGGAAATGATAT
>JACSRQ010000131.1 GCA_014879675.1 Ignavibacteria bacterium | reverse complement strand
ATAAAGGAGGTTTTTAAAATTAAAGATGATGCTGCTAAGATTCAATTTCTGGAAAGCTATTTTGTTTTAAAGCTTAATGACTTCAGTCATCCTTTTTTGAATAAAGCATTAGAAATAATTGCAAACAAAAATAAAACCACAATCAGTATATCAGAATTAGCAAAAAGTTTTTCCGTATCAAGAGCGACCTTACACAAGCATTTTTTACAGCATATAGGCACAACTCCAAGTCAATTTATTAAAATTGAGCGATTTAGAAATGCTATAAAGCTGTTTACAAAACATGCTGCAAAAGAACAGCTTATAGATATTGCTTACCTGGCAGAATATTTTGATCAATCACATATGGCAAAAGATTTTAAAACTCTAACAGGATATTCGCCGAAAATATTTTTTTCCAAGCTTTCTAAGATTGAAAATATTGAAATAAATTGGGTTTACCTGTAGCAGTTTACATTCTTACAAGTATATTAAAGTATATTTAATAATCTTTGTAGCAAATAATATAAAATCAACAAAAATGAATATATCAATCATAACTGTTATCTTAATACTCTTTTGCCATAAAGGTTCAACTTGTGCACAGGAAACGCCCAAATATATAAATGCTACAAACCCAAAAGTTGCAATTAAAGACGGAGAAGAAGGCATCACAAGATATTGGAACCATCTTACGAAGAACAAGTTTCCAATTGTCTATGATTTGGCAAAAAATCAGGGAGAAAGGCAAGTTACGTTTTATACAGATATAGATAGTGTTTCATTTAAGGTAACTTCCAATGCTGCTTACCCATTCAATGTGATTTTGGATCGAAAAGATACTATTGCTGTAATCTTATCTACATTTACAACGAGTAATTTAAGAATTGATAACACAAATAATAGTGCAGATTCTATCCCTTTTAGCGTAAATAAAAATAAACAAATTATTCTTAAAGGTTCTATTAACAATAGTGCTGAAATAGATTTTGTTTTTGATCTGGGCGCAAGAATAACATTTTTGATCGGCAATAACCTGGCCCAAAAAAATCAACTGATACTTGACGGATATATGGAAGATGAAAGCTCATCGGGGTTATCAACAGAAAAAATAAGCAGCAAAAACACACTGAGATTCGGGAACATAAAAGTGGAAAATACCCCAATATGTTACATTGAGGATATTGGTTTTCTGAAAGATGGCGGTGGATTGATAGGCTTCAATATTTTTCAGGGAAAGATCTTGGAGATAGACTTTGATAAGCAGCTTTTAATTATACATGATAGTTTGCCTGATAAAAAAGCAGGATATACACCATTACCATTTAAACAAACAACCGGTGGTATGTATGTTCCGATAACAATAAATAATGGGGCAAAAGAATGCGTTGGTTGGTTCTTTTTTGATACCGGGGCTGATAATGAACTGACATTTGACTCTAAATTTGCTTTAAAAGAAAAACTAGATATTACTTTGAAGGAGATTGGCAGCGCTGTTATAGGATCAAATGGAAACAGAGTAATAAAAGCTTCGGTATTGGAAGTTCCAAAGCTAACGATCGGAAATTTTACCCTGGAAGATGTACCGGCCTTGCTTCCGGAAGAATCTAATGCAGAAGCTGCCATTGAAGATGGTGTAATTGGTATTGGACTGCAAAAGCGGTTCAATATGATAATTGACTATCCAAATGGTATCATGTATTTGAAACCAAACAAATATTTTAATGATTCTTTTAAAAAAAAGACGAAACGATATTAAATTTGGCAATTGGATCTGCAATTGTAACCGGGCTTCTAGTTTTAGG
This sequence comes from Ignavibacteria bacterium, assembly GCA_014879675.1. Taxonomy (GTDB): domain Bacteria; phylum Bacteroidota; class Ignavibacteria; order Tepidaquicellales; family OLB5; genus OLB5. The sequence goes on along the minus strand of JACSRQ010000131.1, from coordinate 17,071 downwards.
TTTTTTCTTTTACAGAAAAGCAGCAAAGAAAAAAAATCAACAATGATTTGAGTAATTTGATCTACAAACTCCCGCCTTTCGGAAGGTTAAGAATATCTTTAGCGGTCATTATGCAATTTTCGTTATTCACTTAAAAATCCATACCCTGAAAGAACCCTTGCGCCTGATCCGATCAACATTTTCGCTGCCGCATAACCAATACCGGTGCTGCCTCCTGTTACCCGAACTTTTGCTTTTTTGAGATCCATATTGTATTTTAACTGTTTAGTTCCTTCGCGACAAAGAATAAATGTGTACGGTTAAAAGCAATTGCGGTGTGGAATGATTAGAATATTATATAGGATAAAATTAATACAATTTGTAAATTGCAAATCAGAATTAGGCTAAGAATATAGATTTTCTACACCCATATTGATAAGATCAACCGAATATTACACTTCATAACTATAATAAAACACAAAAAATGAAAAAAACAACAGTCTTGGGACACAGTATGCTGGAAATAAATAGAATTGGGCTCGGCTGTATGGGTATGTCTGAATTCTACGGCTCATTTGATGAGAATGAATCAATAAGTACATTACATAAAGCACTGGAACTTGGAGTAAACTTCTTCGATACGGCTGATATGTACGGCTGGGGAGCAAATGAACAGCTGCTGGGTAAAGCATTCAAAGGTAAATGGGATGCCGTGACCTTAGCCACAAAATTTGCCGTTATGCGCGGGCCAAATGGCGAGTTCCTCGGACTCAACGGTAAACCCGAATACATTAAAGAGGCATGCGAAAAAAGTCTGCAGAATCTGGGTACTGATTCAATCGACCTCTATATCATGCACAGGCAGGACCCCAAAGTAGAAATTGAAGAAATTGTCGGCGGGATGAGTGATCTGGTTAAGGAAGGTAAAGTTAAATGTATCGGACTCTCGGAAGTTAACGCTGATACTCTCCGCCGTGCGCATTCTGTTCACCCGATAACAGCCCTGCAGACCGAGTATTCACTTTGGAGCCGCGAACCTGAGAGCGAACTTTTTGGTGTATGCAAAGAGCTTGGTATTACATTCGTTGCGTACAGTCCATTAGGCAGAGGATTCTTAACGGGAACTATTAAAAGCCGCGCAGATCTTGAAGAGGGTGATTTCCGGCTTAACAATCCCCGTTTTACCGATGAAGCATTTGCAGAGAACATAAAATTTGTTGAAGTTATCGAACAAATTGCGCAAAGAAAAAAGGCTACCAAGGCGCAGATCGCGCTTGCATGGATACTTAGCCAAAACGATGAAATTGCGGCTATCCCCGGCACCAGGAAAATTAATCGCCTCGAAGAGAATTTAGGTGCGTATAATGTAGAGCTGACTGAATCTGATATGGCTGAAATTCAAAAATCCATGCCGCAGGCAACTGTTGGAAACCGGTATTAGAAGCAGCCGGAATTTTGGCAGTTTGACGAAAGTTATAGTTGTAAGAATTTTGAAAGGAAGAAATCGATACAATGTTCATAAATGTATGCAAGTTATTCCAAAGTGATAACTATTGAAAGAAATATAACAGAATATGAAAACATTATTTGTTTCTGCGGCAAGAGAAGAGCTGAAACAGAGAGTTATTTCACTGAACGAGTCGAGTACTCCGGTATGGGGGAAAATGAATGTATTCCAAATGGCCAAACATTGCACAATTTGGAATGATTGGGTGCTTGGGAATGAAGAATTCATATATAAGCAGGATTTTCTCGGGAAACTTTTTGGAAAAATGGCTTTGAAGAGTAATACAAAAGATGATAAACCAATTAGCAGGAATATGCCTGCAGGAAGATCATTTACTGTAAAAGAAAAAGAAGGAGATTTAAATGCAGCAATTGCTGCCTGGATTGAACAAATCAATTCTTTTGAAAAATTTTCAAATAGTAATTTTATACACGATTTTTTTGGCAATATGACAGATGAGCAATTAGGTATCTTTGCTTATAAACATAATGATCATCACTTGAGGCAATTTAATGTGTGAATATAACCAAATCAGGAAACAGAAAAATTGATGTTTAAAAAAACATTTTCATTGTTAGCCCTCGTTATTTTGACTTTAACATCCTTTAGTCAGGATACTTCAGCTGTAGTTTCAGAAATTGATAAAGAACTGAACAGCAAAAGAAAAACAGTCAGTGATATTCTTACTGATAATACATTTATGTATTTGCATCCTTTGACAACATTCAGAGAAACAGTTAAAAAGTACGCGAATGCCGGAGTTATTACAATTGTTACAGAAACAGAGCCGGGGGTTAGAATCACGGTGAACGCTGCTGTTACCGACAGTTCCGGAAAACCGCTTGCAGGCATACTTGTTTATTTTTATCACACATCTGATAAGGGGTGGTATTCCGATACTGGAGTTCATATTCTGAAATTTGAAGGCGACCATAGACACTCCCGCCTGTTCGGGTATGTTAAAACGGATTCAAACGGCCGATTCAGTATAAATACGATCAGGCCAAATGGGTATCCGAAATCAGACTTTGCGGCGCATATTCATATCCAAATGTGGAATGATGACGGGACATATCTATTGGGAATTCCAGGGGAATTGCAGTTTGATGATGATGTAAGAATGACGGAACGAAGAAGGCAGAGATCTCTATCCGACGGGTACTTGATTTCAAAAAATGAGGGAACAGCGGAAAAGCCGATTTATAATTACCTAATCATATCTAAAGGGAATTGAAAAACGTAGCGGCAAGTAATCTACAAATAAATGGATGCCGGATGTAGTTGTATAAATGTACTTCTATTTAGTTCTGCGTTTGAGTCGGCTTAAACGGCTTCTTTCGAAAGAGCTGGATAAGGCGCCAGTTTACAAATGAACCAACAAAAGAAGACAATAAAATGTCATCGGTAACATTTCTAAAATAAAAATGTCAGAAGTTGAAGATTTTATATATCAATTCGATTCAAGTCAGCGTGATGTTATGCTGTATTTTCATAAACTGCTGACAAATGATCTGAATTTAACAGAGAAGATCAGATTTAAGATCCCGTTCTATTTCAGCAAAAGCTGGATCTGTTATCTGAATCCTCTGAAAAATGGTAAGGTTGAATTTGCATTTGTGAGAGGAAATGAGCTCTCGAATTCCCGGGGTATTTTGGATAGCAAAGGAAGAAAACAAGTTTACAGTATTGAATTTGGAAAAGTGTCAGAATTACCTGTCCAGGAAATGAATGAAATCATTCAGGAAGCGATTCTGCTTGACGAAACCAAACCATATGAATCAAAGAGAAAATTGAAAAGATAATGCGTATAAAAAGCAAATAACAAAAAGCTTATATTTTGACATAGTTTAGAGCTTTTGCAATTAGTAATTTTGAGTATTAAGGGAAATTGCAGGAGTTACTCGACCCATCTGCTTTACCGGAAATATTTATGTTGCCATGCCCCGGAATCTTAAAAACCATCTCTACAATTCCGCAACAATAAAACGAATGTTACTTTTAATATTTGCTATCCTGTTTTGCTTTGTATTAATTTTTGCCGGTGTATTGTTAGTTTACAGCCCGGGGAATATAGAACCTTACACAGATTCCGGCGGTAAACAATTGCCCGGCTCGGTTTCAGAAAAAATATTCGTAAATATCGGCGGAGTGGAACAGGGTATGTTCATTCGCGGCAAGAATGTAAACAACCCAGTATTGCTGTATGTACACGGGGGTCCTGCATTCCCCAACTATTTTCTGATAGATAAATACGAGCCGGGGCTTGAAGATCATTTCACAGTCTGCTATTGGGAACAGCGCGGCGGCGGGCTCTCATATAACTCTGAGGTTACTTTAGAAAGCATGAACTTTGACCGCTTTACCGATGACGCTATTGAGGTAACAAACTACCTGCGCGAGCGGTTTGGTAAGGAAAAGATCTATCTAATGGCGCACTCTGGCGGCACACCATTCGCAATTATGGCAGCAGCCAAAGCGCCGGAATTGTTTTACGCCTATATAGGTATGTCGCAGATCACTAACCAGGCAGAATCAGAGAAACTTGCTTACAAATACATGCTTGAGCAATATACCACAGCAGGCAATGAAAATGTTGTAAAAGAATTTGAGGAATTCCCATTGCTTGACTCAGCGGAATATATTATTCCTTTCTACAAGTCATCTCTTCGCGATAACTCGATGCATGAGCTCGGAATTGGCACTATGCGTAACATGAGATCAGTGTTTTCAGGTGTCTTTCTGCCCGTGTGGATGTGCCGGGCATATACGGTAATGGAAAAAGTGAATATCTGGATTTCAAAATTTTTCTTTATCAAAAAGACAAAGCTTATCGAAGAGTTATTCCAAACAGATATTCCGGCTAAAGTGCCAAAGCTTGAGATACCCGTTTATTTTTTCAGCGGTAAATATGATCTTACCGTAAATCACGATCTCTCAAAAAGCTATCTTAACAAACTGCAGGCTCCGGTTAAGGGATTTTACACATTTGATAATTCTGCTCATAGCCCATTATTTGAAGAACCTGGAAAAACGAAAGAGATATTGGTTAAAGATGTTCTGCAGAATCAAACCAGCCTTGCGGATAGGAACTAACATGGCATAAGGAAACACTATACATAAATTTCCAAGCCTTACAATTTATCTTTAATTGTTTTGCAGCAAAAAAAAGGGCGCCCGAAAGCGCCCTTCTGAATATTCATCCGATGACTTCAAGTCATCGGATGAATTATTTGTTAATTGTTATACGATACCGTAAGCTAACATTGCATTGGCAACCTTAATGAAACCGCCAATGTTTGCGCCTGTGAGGTAATCGCCTTTTTTACCGTATGCTTCGGCTGTATCAAGGCATGTTTTATGAATGCTCTTCATGATACCGAGAAGTTTAGCGTCAACTTCTTCGCGGCTCCACATTAAGCGCATGCTGTTCTGGCTCATTTCGAGTCCTGATACAGCTACGCCGCCTGCGTTAGCAGCTTTTGCCGGTCCATAAAGGAATCCGCTATCCTGGTAAACCTTAATTGCGTTAAGGTCACTTGGCATGTTTGCACCTTCTGATACGCAGTAACATCCTGCTGCAACTAAGCCTTTTGCTGTATTTTCATCAAGCTCGTTCTGTGTTGCGCACGGTAATGCTATATCAACCTTTAATCCGTGTTCTTTTATAACTTCCCATACGCTCTTGCCTTCGTAGTATTTTACATTGTGTTTATCAGCGTAATCTTTAATTCTTCCGCGGCGGTTGTTTTTCAGATCGAACAGGAAAGCAAGCTTAGCTGCGTCAATACCTGATTCATCAACTATTGTGCCGTTGGAATCTGATGCTGTGATAGCAATACCGCCGAGGTGGTTAACTTTCTCGATGGCATACTGTGATACGTTACCTGAACCGCTAACTGCAACGCGTTTACCTTTGAAATCTTTGCCGTTTGCTGCAAGCATTTCTGCTGCAAAGTAAACTGTGCCATAACCTGTTGCTTCGGGTCTTATCAAGCTTCCGCCGTACTCAAGGCCTTTGCCTGTTAACACGCCTGTATGCTCGTTAACGATCTTTTTGTAATATCCGTATAAGTAACCGATCTCTCTGCCGCCAACGCCGATATCGCCTGCAGGAACATCCCTGTCGGGTCCGATGTGACGGAAAAGCTCTCTCATGAATGCATAGCAGAATCTCATTACTTCGTCATCTGATTTACCTTTAGGATCGAAATCACTTCCGCCTTTTCCGCCGCCCATAGGCAAAGTGGTCAATGCGTTTTTGAAGATCTGTTCAAAGCCTAAAAATTTCAGGATGCCGATATTAACTGATGGATGGAATCTTAAGCCGCCTTTATAAGGTCCGATAGCATTATTGAATTCGATCCTGAAGCCGCGGTTAACCTGTACTTCGCCTGCATCATCTACCCATGGAACTCTGAATAAAATTGCCCTGTCGGGAACTACTATTCTTTCATAGATCTTTGCTTTTACAAATTCGGGATGTTTTGCAACTGTGGGTTCAAGGGTTGTTAAAACTTCTTCTACTGCCTGGTGAAACTCGGGCTGCGCAGTATCTTTAATTTTGACTTTTTCAATAACATCTTTTATTACTGAAGACGATTTTGCCATTGGTATGCTCCTTTTAGCGTGATTAAATTGATAGGTTCAGGGGCTCTGTTTTGTAATGTTTTCCCTGTTTTCATATACAAAATTACCATTATTTCAGTGCTTTAAACAATGATATTAGTCATAAATTGCAAACATATACATTTAGTTTTCTTTGTAAATCAGGGAAATAGTGTTTAAATTGTTTAAACAGTACTTTTAGTGGACTCAATTATTAAGAAATTTTATGAAAATCAAGAAATTTACCTGTATAAACTGCGGTGCACCCAAAGTTAACGAGTATAAGTCGCCTTATATCATGTGCGATTACTGCGGCTCATTTACTGATATTGACTTCACTTTGGGCATGAATTTCTGGAACCAATCCGTTATGAAAAATATCGGCTATGCATTTAATAAAATGGATTACATGAACCGCCTGCAATACGCTTTGCAGCAGGGAAATAAACAGGAATATTGGAGACTGCAGCGCGGCTACTGGGATTATTATTACCGCACATATCCCGCTTACCTGCCGCCATCGATAGATGACGGCTATAAGTACAGAGATTACCTTGATGTGTGCGCGGAGTCGAGTACTGAATCCGCATTCGAGCCGAAGTGGGGAGATCTTGCCAGGCAGCAGCAGGCATTGCAGCAATCATTGCAGTATTATCAAACCACAAGCGGAACTAAAGTGCAGAGCGATGGATTTTTTAAGTTGGCTGAATTTTTTACCGGAATGATGAAAGAAGGATTCAAAGTATTTTATGAAAATCCGAAATATGAAGTAATGAAAGATCTTCTGCCCGAGCAGGTGCATTTGAAAATGAAAATGTCAATGTTCGTGCAGGCATGGCTTCCGTATCTTACCGATGAAGACCAGGACAGGTTTTTGAAGTTGACGGGATTCAGCATGCAATATGTTGAAATTGAAAAGCCGGCCGGAAGAACAGGCGAGTGTGAACACTGCAAGGCTGAGATATACATTCCCGAAGGCTCATTCAAAGTGCATTGTGAGGCTTGCCATAAAACAACCAAAGTTCAACAGACCTTCAAATGCATGTCTTGCGGCGCGGATAATAATGTACCCGAATATCCCGCCAAGCCTATCGATTGTGAATTTTGCGGCGTGGAGAACCGGCTGATACAGAGATTGTTCGGGTAGCTAAAAATCCTGAGTGAGCGAAGCGAACGAAGGATCTCATGGATAGAACATAGATTCCTCGTGCCCCGAATATTCAAGAGCATGAATCCGGAAACTACTTTTTGTTCTGATCGGGCTTTCTTCTGAAGAACTCATTTCGTGGCACGAGTATCTTTTAAATCACTATAACACCACTCATCCGATGACTTCGAGTCATCGGATGAGTTTATAACGTATGAAAATAAAAAAATTTACGTGCATCAATTGCGGTGCGCCAAAAGTTAACGAGTATAAATCACCATACATCATGTGCGATTACTGCGGCTCGTTTACGGATATTGACTATACCCTCGGACTCGATACGTGGAATGAATCACCCGAACGGACACAAGAATATGTTCAAAAGAAATTCTACTATATCAATGAAATAGAGAAGGCGCTGAAGAAAAATGATAAAGTAAAATACAAGCAGCAGCAAATTGCGTATTGGGATTTTTACTACAAAACTTATCCGGCATACCTGCCTCCATCGGTTGATTCGCCCGAAAAATACACGGCATATATTGAGCTTTGCGGTGAATCAAGCACTGAATATGGATTCGATCCCAAATGGCAGGATTATGGCAAGGAGCAGGAAAAGCTCCAACACGGATTGACTTACTACACACATAATGGCGAAACAAAAGTAGAAGCAACGGGATTCTTCAAGCTAGCAGATTTTTTTATCGATATGACGAAAGAAGGTATGCGGGTTTTTTACAGTGATCCCAAATACGCGCTTATGAATGATGTATTCCCTGAAAAAGTTCACCTTAAAATGAAGCTCTCTATGTTCGTGCAGGTTTGGCTGCCATATCTCAAAGATGAAGAGCAGCAAAAATTGCTTGATAAAAGCGGGTTCAATATGCAGTACGTTGATATCGAGCGTCCAAAAGGCAGGGAAGGCGAGTGCGAACATTGCAAATCTGATATTTACATACCCGAAGGGTCGTACAAAGTATTTTGCGAGAAGTGCCGTAAAACTACTAAAGTTCAGCAGACATTTAAGTGTATGTCCTGCGGCGGCGAGAATTCAGTGCCTGAATATCCCGCCAAACCAATCGATTGTGAATTCTGCGGCGTCGAAAACCGGCTGATAAAAGCATTGTTTGGGTAACCTCCAATCCTGAGTGAGCGAAGCGAAGGAAGGATCTCATTGATAGTACTAAGATTTCTCGTGCCCTGAATATTTAAGAGCGCGAATCCACAAACTACATTTATCCTGATCGGGCTTTCTTCCTGAAGTACCGATTTCGTGGCACGAGTATCTTCTAAAAATAATAAAAATGACAAATTCAAAACAAAATATACTCGAGCTCATACTGAAAATTGATCCTGTTGATAACATAGAAGCTGAACACATTAATGATGCTGTAAAGTGGATAGAATCAACAGACGAGATCTTCCGGATACAAAAACCGGATACTCCGCCAAAGCATTTGGTATCATACGTTGTTTTAATGGATTTGAATGCAGGAAAAATACTGCTCATGGATCACATCAATGCTGAGCTTTGGCTGCCATGCGGGGGACACGTTGAACCGGGCGAACATCCGATGAACGCTGCCTTGCGTGAATTAAAGGAAGAGCTTGATCTGGACGCGAAGCTGATTAAGGATGAGCCGTTATTTATCACCGTTACACAAACGGTCGGCAAAACCGCCGGACATACCGATGTGAGCCTTTGGTATGCCGCCGAAGGTAATTCCGCAGATGAAGTACAGTTCGATGATTCCGAATTTAAAGCCGCTCGCTGGTTTGAGTTCGATGAAATTTTAAATTGCGATCCCGGTAGTTTTGATCCACATATGATCAGATTTGTAAAGAAAGCAATATTGTTATTTCGCGAAACTTAAACTAAATTGCTTAAACAAAAATAAATAGCAATTTCCATAAACTGACTTAAATGAAATGAAACAGGTCTTTATAAATTTACCGGTCGAAGATGTGGAAAGATCGATGAAGTTCTATACGCAATTAGGATTTACCATCAATCCGGTTTTTACCGATGATGAACAAAAATGTATGGTATGGTGCGAGCAGGTTTATGTAATGCTGATGCCCAGGGCGAGATTCCAGTCATTCAGCCATAAGCCGGTGGCGGATACAAAGAACACCACGGCGGCTTATTTCACACTTCCTGTAGAAAGTCTGGAAAGGATGAACGAAATTGTTGAAAGCGGTTTGAAAGCAGGAGGCACTGAACCCATTCCAATGAAAGATCATGGCTTCATGCAGCTCAGGCGCATCGAAGATTTTGATGGCCATTTCTGGGATGTGATTTATTTGGATATGGAGAAATTTACGAATGGATAAATTTTAAGTTAACCGGGACTAATTATTGGAGTCTCCCAAACTGGAGTTTGGGAGACAAAGTAACTGATTATTTCATTTATTATTTCGCTCTGGCTGATGAACGCGATCTGATCTAATTTTTTGGAAGCTGTTATTTCTCAGAATCGTGCAGATCAATGCAGTGATACCTGAAATCAGTAGCCCGGTATCTTCGTAAATGCCCAATTGAAGTGCGGCCATGAAGCCTACAAGCGACCATAGTATAGGAACGATCAGTAACCGAAATGGTATCCGACCTTTCAACATGAGCAATATACCGAGTGTGAATATAGTAGTAGGACAAGGCAAGCCAAAAGTGGGTGATCTGGGGTAGATATGCCCGAAAAAATAACCTGCCAATGGATATACAATTAGAGCAAAAGCCACCATGGCAATTCCGGCATATGCACTAACACTCCCTTCAAAAGCAAAAGATAATGTTCCTTTTAGCAATCCATAATAAGCCAGCAATACTGCCTGCGTTATGAAAAGAATGCCAAATACATATGCAGCAGGATTAATTGTTGTGAAAAAGGTTAAGTGATAAATAACTCCCATCCAAAGCCAAAGGAACACAAGAATAGCAGAAATTAGTTTGCCGGAAAGTCTGCTATTTCTAAATATAAAAAAAATACAAAGCACGGCAGGAATGTATATAAATATCTGGAATGGCCATACACTTTGATTGTATAATTCAAAAACACCGAGGAACTGTTCAATTGTAAAAGGCAGTTTCATAATATGCGCTGCAGGAAACTTTTCTTCATTGCACAAAAATAATTTGCGTCAATTCTCCTTACAATACCAATATCTTCTCTTCTGTCATCTCTTTAATTGCATAGCGTACACCTTCGCGTGTGTTGCCGGAATCTTTAACGCCGCCGTATGGCATTGCGTCCATTCGGTATGCGGATGCTTCGTTAATTATCACGCCGCCGGTATGCAAAGTATTGTACGCATACATAATATCGCTCATGCTGTTGGTGAAAATGCCCGCCTGGAGTCCATACCTTGAATTGTTAACCTTATCAACCGCTTCCTCGAATCCGCTGAATTTCTCGATCGTAATAACCGGCGCAAATACTTCCGCGCATTTTACATTCACGTGATCCGGCGCGTTTTCTATAACACTAGGCTCAAGCACTGCGCCATTCCTTTTGCCGCCGGTCAGAATTGCTGCCCCGGCGCTTTTTGCTTCGGTGATCCATTTTTTCGCGCGTTCAGCTTCTTCGGTGGTTATCATCGGTCCAACAGCAGTATCATCTAAATAGGGATCACCAAACTTCAGCTTCCCGGTTTCTTCCAGCAGCTTCAGCTTGAATTTCTCATAAACTGATTCATGCACAAATACGCGCTGAACAGAGATACAGCTTTGTCCTGCCTGTGCGAATCCGCCGATAGCAATTTTTGCCGCGGCAGTATCTATATCTGCATCGTGATTTACGATTACCCCGGCATTGCCGCCAAGCTCAAGTGATACTTTCTGCCGGTCGGATTTCTTTTTAATTCCCCAGCCAACATCACCCGAGCCTGTGAAGCTGATAAGCTTTATCCTGCTATCGGCAATATGGCTATCCATCGCGCTGCCCGATATTGGAATTACGTTAATGGGAATATCATTAATTCCGAGCTTATAACATTCATCAAAGATTATCTTCCCAAGTGCCAGCGCGGTAAGCATTGAGCTTGATGAGGGCTTAATCAGTATAACATTACCCGATGCAAGCGCAGGCGATATTTTATGCGCTGCAAGATTTATGGGGAAATTCCATGGCGTGATGCCGAGAATTACTCCAATTGGGAACCGCTTAACAATACCTGATTTATTCTCCGAGCCTTTCAGTAGATCAAGCGGCAGTATTTCTCCATGAATTCGCGAGCATTCTTCCGCGCCAAGGCGGAATGTTAATACAGCGCGCTCCACTTCAATACGCGAGAATTTAATTGGCTTACCCGTCTCATCAGTAGTCAGCTTTGCAAGTGATTCCATTTGTGAGCTTACAGCTTCGGATATATTGTATAATAACTCCTGCTTTACGTAAGTGGGAGTCTTGCTGTAAGACATAAATGCTTTTTCAAGGTGCGTGAGCGAATCCTCAAACTCTTTTTCGCCTGCTATGAATACTTCGCCAACACTTTTGTTCGTGTATGGATTTATTACCTGTTTAGTGTTTTCAGTTTCAATAAATCCGTTACCTATCAAGATCTTTTCCGGCATTTTTCTGTGGATATGTTACAGCAAATTTAGCTAATAATGAATTACTTTAAAACATCAAATGCGAAGTGTCTGTGTATGGTGCCCCTCGGTTATTCCAGTTTACTGAATAATGTATTCAATGTTTCCGCCAGTGTTGGATGAGCAAACACGGCATCCTTTAGCTTTTGGCTCTGCATGCCGGCCATCATTGCGATCTGCACCATTGACATTATTTCACCTGCATAAGTTCCGAGTATGGAGCAGCCGAGAATTTTGCCGGTTTTGGCATCAGTTATTGCTTTCATTATGCCGCGCGTTTCACCGGATTCCACCCCGCGGGCGGAGTACGTCATGGGTATCACAGCTTTCCTGATCTTGTAACCCTGTTTCAAGGCTTCAGCTTCTGTTAAGCCAACCCTCGCTAATTCGGGATCTGTAAACAAAACATAAGGCACCATTCTGCCACTGGTGGTAAGTTTCTTTTGAGTAGTGAGATTGTTAAATAGTATCCTGTAATCATCGTAAGCTATGTGGGTGAATGCGGGTTCGCCCTTAACATCGCCGGCGGCATATATTCCCTTAGCCGAAGTTTCGAGCTTGCTGTTAACTTTGATGTAACCTTTGTCATCAGTCTTCACGCCGGCGAACCGCAGGTTGAGCTTATCGGTTGTAGGCTTAATGCCGACTGCGCAAAGCATGTGTGAGCCTGTTAGTGATCTTGCCTTGCCGCCTTGCTCCAGACTGAGGCTGAGCTTGTTTTTGGAAAGCCTTTTAATTGCTTTGGTATTCACTCCTGTAAGTATTTTGATGCCTTCGCCTTCCAGCAAATTCCTCACTTCCGCGGCAATATCTTCATCTTCCCGTGGGAGGAACTGTTCGCTTTTTTCAACTACTGTAACCTTTGCGCCAAACCGGCAAAACATCTGCGCGAATTCCAAAGCAATATATCCGCCTCCTAAAATGATAAGATGTTTGGGTATTTCCTTTAGATCTAAGATTGTTTCCGATGTAAGGTAACCTGAATCTGCCTTTCCTTCAATTTGCGGAATAAACGGCTTCGCGCCAGTGTTAATTATTATTGTTTTGGATTGCAGCAATTGCTCAGATCCTTTTTCGGCTACCTTCACAGTTTCTTTATCAACAAAGGATGCAGTTCCTTTGATTAGAGTGATATTCCGGCTTGATTCCAGTGAATCAGTGCTGCCGTTCCGGAATTGCGAAACTATCCTGTTCTTTCTCGCCACAACTGATTTCAGGTCAACCGATACCTTGCCTGTGTTAATCCCGAATATCCCGGAATTCATTGCAGTGTAGGCTGTTTTGGCGCTGCCTATCATTGCCTTGGTCGGAGTGCAGCCATAATTAATGCACGTACCGCCAACGAAGCGTTCTTCAACAATTGCGGTTTTCCAGCCCTCGCCTGCAAGAGCCATAGCCAATGGTTTGCCTGCCTGCCCGGTGCCGATTATGATAGCATCAAATTTCTTCATGTGTTTTGGGATCTATGTATTATAGATAGAACTATGCAATTAAATCGAAAGTTCTGTAAATATGGGAATTCTGAATAGCGGACATAAAAAAAGGGAGATTGAAACCAATCTCCCTTCACATCTAAAACCGATTAATTGTGGATTAAAGCTGCTTTGAGTCGTTTGACTTTTTGTTTTTGCTTGGGCATTCTTTCTTAACATCGCCTGAATTCTTGCCGTCTTTATTACAGCCTGATTTGCCTGAGCAATCCATGTTATTTTCTTTTAACGATGCAGCGATATTCTCTTCGCTGGTTTCGCCTGCTGAGTACATTATTGTTACATTTGTCATTTTTGAAACATTACAGGTTGAACCAAAAGTTACTTCTTTTACGCCTGCTATGCTCAAAATATTCTTCTGCAGGTCTGCTTTCGAATCTTCGCAGGTTACTTTATCTGTAACAAACTCGTAGCTGGAGAACTCGCCGCCTGCTTTGATCATGCCTTTTTTATCGTCACAAGAAGATTTATCGCATGATGATTTATCACAGGAAGATTTATCGCATTCTTTTTTATCTGCGGAAGATTTAGTACCGGAGGTTTCGCCGCACTTTGTTTTATCGCATTCACCGCCTGATTTTGTATATGCAACTAAGTACTCCTGGTTGAGGTAAAAGAAACCGAGTGCAAATACAACTACAAGAGCTGAAATTGAGATGATTTTTTTGTTCATGGGTTGATCTCCTTGAATTTTTAATAGACTTTTTTACAGTAGTGCAGATTCTGTGTTCTGCAAAGATATTAATATTTTGTGGTTTATCCAATCTTTTTGCAATTAAAAGTTCGTAAGTACTAATAAAACCTAATCTTAATCATATTTTTTAGGCTAAATAATAGCTATTTTTGAATGTGAGAAATGCACAATAATAAGCAATTTTAAGGATATTACAATGAAAGAATTCAAAAACCGAAAAGAAAAATTCGTTACAGATTCAGGAATAGAAATACCAACATATATAGATTCAGATTCACCCGGCTATAAAGAAAAGCTCGGCAACCCGGGTTCATATCCATTTACACGCGGGGTGCACGAACAGATGTACCGCAGCCGATTCTGGACAATGAGGCAATATGCTGGCTTTGGTGCTGCAGAAGAATCGAACAAAAGATATAAATTTCTGCTTGATGCGGGTACTACCGGGCTCTCAATTGCATTTGACCTGCCAACTCAGATAGGCTACGATAGCGATGATCCCATTGCCGAAGGTGAAGTAGGAAAAGTTGGCGTTGCGATCGATACATTAAAAGATATGGAGATCCTCTTTGATGGTATCACTCTGGAAAAGATAAGTACATCTATGACGATCAACGCAACCGCTGCCGTACTGCTTTGCATGTATGTGGCAATTGCAAAAAAACAGGGCGCGGATCTAAAAAAGATATCAGGAACCATACAGAATGATGTTCTAAAAGAGTACATTGCGCGCGGAACATATATTTACCCGCCGAAACAATCAATGCGCCTCATTACAGATATATTTTCATGGTGCAACACCGAGCTTCCAAGCTGGAATACAATTTCCATCAGCGGGTACCATATACGCGAGGCTGGCTCAAATGCTATCCAGGAGGTTGCATTCACATTGGCTGATGCAATTGCATACATCGAAGCTGCAGTAAGTAAAGGGCTTGATGTAGATAAATTCGCGCAGAGGCTTTCGTTCTTCTTCAACGGGCAGCTTAATTTGCTTGAAGAGGTAGCAAAATACCGCGCAGCAAGAAGAGTATATGCAAAGATCATGAAGGATCGTTTTAAAGCTAAGAGTGAAAAAAGTATGATGCTTCGTTTCCATTGCCAAACAGCAGGCTCATCGTTAACTGCACAGCAGGTGGAAAACAACGTTATCCGCACAACCATCGAAGCAATGTCAGCAGTTTTCGGCGGATGCCAGTCACTTCACACAAATTCAAAAGATGAAGCTCTTGCGCTCCCTACTGAGGATTCTGTTACCACTGCGCTTAGGACACAACAGGTTATCGCTTACGAAAGCGGTATTGCTGATACCGTTGACCCGTTCGCCGGCTCTTATTACGTAGAACACCTTACCGATAAGATAGAAGAGGGCGTTTGGGAATACCTTAAAAAGATAGATGAAATGGGCGGCTCAGTAAAATGTATTGAGCTGAATTACCAGCAGGATGAGATTGCAGCCAGCGCATATGAATTCGAGAAACAGATCGAGTCAGGTGAACGCGTTATTGTTGGCGTGAATAAATTTGTTGATGAAGGCCCGCCGGAAAAGCTTGACCTCATGCATATTGATGAAGCTATAGGCAGGCAGCAGGTTGATAAGCTTAAAAAGGTTAGAGCAGAAAGAAATAATGATGAGGTTAATAAAAATCTTGATGCGCTGAAAAAAGCCGCATTGACAGATGAAAACCTTCTTCCGCTGATCCTGGCATGTGTAGAGAGCTATGCATCGATCGGCGAAATTTCGAACACGCTGCGCGATGTTTGGGGCGAGTATTAAGATTTCGGATTTCGGATGGTAGATTGCGGATTATTTTGATTTCGGATTTCGGATGGTAGATTGCGGATTGAAAAAGCATGATGTTTGATATGGGATTGTATGATTTGTGATTGTAAGAATTAAGGAATGGATTTAAACTAAATAATTAAGGATATTGAAGATGTGCAGATCCGAAGATTCGAGTGCATATACATGCAGCCGAATGGCTTGATGGATTTGCTTCAGAAAAAATATTTTGATATTCGAATAGATAAGTCAAATTAATTATTAATCCCTGGATCGTATGAACCGAGTTGTGTGGATAACCGGCGCTTCTACCGGTATAGGCTTTGAGCTTGCTAAGGTGTTTGCTAAATCGGGTTACATTATTGTTGCAACTGCAAGAAGAAAATCAAGGCTTGTAAGCCTTGTGAACGAGATCCGTTTCGCGGGGCATGAGGCATACGCATTCGTATGTGATGTGCGTTCCGAGCGAAGCATTATCGGCACCAAGAAAAAGATACTTGAGAAGTGCGGTACAATTGATATCCTGATTAACAACGCGTCTATAACAACATTCAAATCCTTTATAGATACCAAGCCACCTGAATTTGATGATATACTCGAAACAAACCTTCGTGGCAGCTACCTGACCACGAGGGCAGTTATGCCCATAATGATGAAGAAAAAACGCGGGCATATCATAAATATTCTTTCGGTTGCCGCAAATACGGTGTTCACTAACAGCTCAGCATACTCAGCCTCCAAGGCGGGAATGCTGGCAATGTTTAATGTGATAAGAGCGGAAGTGCGGAAGTTCAATATCAAAGTAACCAATATCATGCCCGGCGCTACTGATACCCCGATGTGGAGCTCTGCCTCGAGGCAGAAGTATCAGCACAGGATGATGACTCCCAAAGAAATAGCCGAAATTACAATTATGGCTGCAAGCCAGCCCAAAAAAGTGGTTATAGAGGATATCGTTATTAAGCCGATTAAAGGAGATCTATGATGTTTTTTCCCCGCGCCTGCCTGCTGCAGTCAGGAAGGCGGGGATCTCTATTGTCAGGTTTTCGATCGCTTAAAACATTACTGGTTGCTTATTTTGATTTCGGATTGCGGATTGTTAATTGCGGATCCGTCACCGCATTCATCCGATGACTGGCCATACTATATCTTGTGGAGTTTCGTAATCCCGTCATCGGATGAGTTTTTCACATGATCCCCCTGGAATGGAGTTGTTGATTTTGGATCCGTCACCGCATTCATCCGATGACTGGCCATACTATATCTTGTGGAGTTTCG
>JACSRQ010000022.1 GCA_014879675.1 Ignavibacteria bacterium | reverse complement strand
GACGAGATTCGAACTCGCGACCTCTTGAGTGACAGTCAAGCGTTCTAACCAGCTGAACTACGGCTCCTTTTGAATATCAACAAATTTAAGCAAAAATCAGAAATCTTACAAATCATAAATTCGGTACATTGACGGCATTACAAGTTCTCACTTTTGAGCAGTAAACTGAATATATAATAATGCTTCATAGTATTATTGCTGCAATTGATTTCACTCTGGAGGACATCGGCCTGTCCCGCTATACGCGGGATCGGTTCCCTGCCTTCGCAATTGCTTCGGCAGGCAAGCGCTCTAAAGCCGCCATTTTTGGCGTTTTTTTTTTACATACTTATTCCCCATTATATAAACCCTTATCCAATTTCATACATCTAATGACCAAACACTAATAATCCGAGTGGTGCAGTTGAGTCAATTGAACCATTTGCTTCATTAACATCTTCGAAGAAAGGTCTTCAGTATGATACTATTTGCAAATTCGTATGGGATGTGGAAGTCAATTATATTTATATTCTCGTTCTACGTTTTAACGCCTGCCCTTTTCTCCGCCAACATGAGCATTTCAAATACAGACTCTTCCAACCCGCTTTCCGCGCCGGCTGATTCAAACTTCTGGGAATTACAGGGAAAATCTTCCTTCACTGAACACCAGGGACGCAAAAGTATTATGCTTGATGGCGGCGCAGCATTTCTAAAGGATTTTGAAATGCGGGATGCCATCTTGGATTTCGATGTCACAACTTCCGCAAACCGCGGATTCTTCGGAGTCCAGTTCCGGATCGATAGCACAGGCACAAGCGGAGAGTACATCTACCTCAGGCAGCATTACTCAGGCCAGCCGGATGCGATGCAATACACGCCGCTCTTTGGCGCCGGCTTGAACTGGCAATTGTACAATGGCCCGGGTTTTACCGGCGCGGTTGATATTCCGCAGAACGATTGGTTTCACGTGCGGATAGTTGTAAAGGGCGCGCAAGCTTTCCTTTACGTTACTGATATGAATACTCCTGCGCTTGTCATGAGCGATCTTAAAAGCGGCGTTCAAAGAGGTATGGTTGCTTTGGCTGTGATAACGGGCGCCACTTATTTTACGAATTTCGAAATACAAACTACACCTGATGCTTCATGGCAAAGAGAGCAGCTAACAATGCCGCCGGGAATATTAACCGGGTGGGAATTATCACCCTCTTACGATGCTGTATCCACAGATCCTGAGCGCCCTCTTACTGCTGCTGAGATCGATACTATCCCTTGGCAAATGGTGGAGGCGGAAGCTCCGGGATTGGTGGCGATCCTCCGCTACCGGTTTGCGCCCGGTATAAGAGCAACATTTATCAATGATTTTTCCAAACGCCTTGAGCCGCAGCCGGGCTCAAAGATCGTTTATGCCCGTTGCATTATTAATTCCGAAAGCGGCGGAGTGAAGAAACTTAATATCGGCTACAGCGATGAAGTGAGCGTTTTCCTGAACGGACAAATTTTGTACCGCGGCAGAAGCTCGCAGAATTTCAGAGACACAAAGTACTTGGGTATTGTAGATCCCGAAAGTGAAGCAGTTTATCTGCCGCTTAAAAAAGGAGAAAATGAACTTATTTTAGCAGTAACCGAAATTGCCGGCGGCGGCTGGGGATTCATCTGCCGTCTTCAGGATTAGCATCTTAAGCTAAAGTACCGATTCAAGAAAAAAGATCATAGCTAACGCTTTGATCTTTTTCTTTTTTTAGAAAACAGGGAACTCTTATCAATTATATGTGTTGCAACACATAAGAACTAACCTCAATTCTAAATCATAATACAGGCAGATATGAAAAAAATCACACTTTTTTTGGCTTTAATCGCTTTGTTTACCACAGTTAATCTCTTTTCACAGTCGGTGTGGAAACAGGACCCGAACCACTCTAAGCTTGGATTTACCGTAACGCATTTTTCAATTTCTGATATTACCGGCTACTTCACAAAGTTTGATGTGAACATCACATCTTCGCAGGCTGATTTCAGTGACGCGGTAATTGAACTGACTGCCGATATAAATTCCATTAACACCGGTATTGAAGCAAGGGATAACCATCTCAAAACTGCCGACTTCTTCGACGCGGCAACCTATCCAACCATGACATTCAAAAGCACTTCAATCGAAAAATCCGGCGATAAGCAGTATAAGCTTAAAGGCAACTTAACCATGCATGGCATAACAAAGGAGATAACCGTGGATATGAATTACAGAGGTACAGTCCAGAATCCGATGGCAAATAACGCAGATGTTGCGGGCATACAGATCATAGGCTCACTCAAAAGATCTGATTTCAACATAGGGTCTAAATTTCCTGAATTCGTTATAAGTGATGAAGTAAGGATCAAAGCAGACGGCGAGTTTTCAAAGAAGTAACCTGCTGAACGTACAGATAATTTTTCAGCAGTATTAAACCAAACAGGCATCGCGGAGGAAATCCGGGGTGCCTGTTTTCATTTTGCCTTAGCTGCTGATAAATGCTGCTCAAGTTCCGGTCAAGTTAACTTTAGTGTATGTAAGTCAACACTGATCACTTCATCGGTATATGTTATCTTCAATGCATTACCGGTGAATTCATTCTTCAGGAATTTAATTGTGGAGAGCGCATTATAGGGTAGATCTATTCTTTCCAGCGTGGATGTATTGATCAAAAAACCGCCGCCTTCAGCCGGTATAAATACATAGCTGCCATCGGGTGAATCCATTACATAATTTTGCAGATTCCAATTTAGCCAGTTCCAGCTGCCGAAGTACTTTTCCGTTTGATTAATGCCATTCATATAAATATCAGCAACCCACAGCTCCCTGCCGTTATTGGGCTCTTCTGTACCGGTGATTACCAGCTTAATATCGTGAAATTTGGATTTAAAAAATTCGGGCATGTTAAATTTCAGTGAATGATTAGTTATGTGTTGGTGAGAACACCAACAATGGGGAAAGATGCTGAGCAATGATCAGCCTTTTCGAATGGGTTTCTCATTACCCCTTTTGAAATTCCCGGTAATTTTAGCAAGCAGCAATTGAGTTCCTTTGCCGTCTGAAATTTCAAGCTTTGTCAGAAGCTTAAGTGCTTCAGTGCCTTTAAGCAATAAAACGGGTTTGTTATTCCAATAGATCTGAACTTTGTTATCCTTTAGCTTCCTGTATTCAAAAGGTTCTTCATCCAGGGTGTTACGTTGATCAATAGGCGGCATGAACTGTAGTTTTCTTTAATCAGTTATCTTAGTTGGTGATGATCATTATTTCAATTAGCTTCCAAAGCATTTAACCAAGCCCATTCCGGATTAATTAACATCTGCAAAATTCAATTGTCACTTCTTCCTTGTTTTGGGATTATAATTTTCCTCATACATCTCTATCCAATCCTTAGTGCTCATCTTTTTCATTAACTCGCCTATTAGTTTATAGGGAATATCATCCATCTTCTTGAAGCGCACGCAGCTTTTGCCCATATCCAGCTTTTGCTTGCTGTGTTTGGGAAACTCGCCCACAAACCATTTCAGCAGTTTCGGATCAGCGTACATACCCATGTGGTAAAAATTGATGGATCCCTTTTGTGATGCGATGCCGGCGAATGGCAGCGGCTCTTCAGGTTTGCAATGATAGCCGGCCGGATAAAGCTTATGGGGAATCACGTAGCCGAGTCCCCCATAACTTATAGCCGGCTCAAATCCTTTCGGCAGATTCTTAACTATAACGCTATGCAGCTTATTGAATGCTTCAAGTCTATCAGCCGGCACATTCGCCAATATTTCCTTAACTGTTTTCCCCGGTGCTTTCATATTGTGATGGATTAATTAGTATTTGATGGCAAATATAAGGAATGTGGTGGTTTTTTGGTAGGCATTCAGGCGAAGGTAGTTTGTTGGTGATATCACCAAC
>JACSRQ010000023.1 GCA_014879675.1 Ignavibacteria bacterium | reverse complement strand
TTTTTCGGAACACTGGGAGCGTTCGTACTAAAAACGTTAGCCACCCTTACCTAGCTAACTCCTGCTGCATACTTTTGAAGTGAATCTTAAAGAACAGTGTCTCTTACTTCTGTTACAAATATAATAAATAGAAACCATATGTCAATAGGAAAAAATATGGTATATACCAATAAAAATCCTAACCTATTCCGTCTATATGCGACATATTACATTTAAGAGCAAATTTGCGCATTTTTATTGAAAAAAAATTCATAACTTTAATGCGATTTACAAAATATTACACAACATACTATGTCAACAGGACCCTCGAAACAGGAACTCGAAATGTACTGGCAAAACAGCCGCCAGTATTTTGACGAGCTGGCTAAACACTATCAGTCTGCAGACCCGGAATACTACCGGCTGAACATAAAACCATTCTACGATAACCCCTTTAGTTCAACCTATAATGCTTCCGGCCAAAGCAGGTCTAACGGCGGCGGAGCAAAATTCGTCCTGGTGGCAATAGCCTTCGCGGTTTTGGCTATAGTCGGGGCTGGCGCATTCTTTTTTATATCCCAGGGCGATTCTGTTTCGAAAAGGATTGAAGAACTAAGCACTCCAGATGAAAAGGTTACCCAGCGCGAGCTGAAAGCTCCTGAGCGAAACAACGAAAACGGGACAAATCCGGTTGAACCTGAGAGTGAATCCCCGGGAACTGAAGAGTTATCGGACGATGATATTTTTATTCTGGGGGCTAAACACATATCAGAAAAAAAATATGATAAGGCAGTTTACGAACTGCAGAAAATTAAACCAGGAAGCAAAAAATACAAAGAAGCACAGCAGCTTATAGAAAGCGTTAAGTATTTGAAAAAATTCAATAAGTAAAACTGTTAATAAATATTACATGAATACAGCTCGTAAACCATCATCCATCATCCAGGCTGCGATCAGCATCATCCTTCTGTTAAGCGCCCCCGTTCTTTTTGCACAATGGGTGAACCAGCCGGCACCATCGGGATTCAACATCTTCTCATGCTCATTTCCTTCGGCACAGACCGGCTACGTTTGCGGTTACGGAAACCTGATCTTAAAAACTACCAACGGCGGAGCCAACTGGCTGGATATTTCATTGCCCGGCACGGCAAATAATCTCGAAACAGTATGGTTCCTGAATGATAATACAGGCTTCATCGGCTCTACTAACGATTCGCTACTGTTCACAACCAACGGCGGCGCGAGCTGGATCGGACATTTTTACGCAGGCTCTGATGTGCACCGGATACAGTTCCTTAACTCCACCACCGGATGGCTTACATCTACGAATCTATACAAAACAACCAATGCCGGCCTGAACTGGTCACTTGCGGCAAACGGTTATGCTGAGAATTTCTATTTCCTCAATGAGAACACCGGATGGAAAACAAGCTACTCCGGCGCAAACTCTGCTTTGGTTAAAACAACCAATGGCGGGGCATCATGGAACACGATACATACTACCTCAAACTTCAGGGTAATGTATTCCATTAAATTCATAAATGAAAATACAGGATGGGTATCAGGTTACAGGGAGTATATTGCTGCAACAACGAATGGCGGTGTTAACTGGGTTCAGCAAAGGGATATGGATAACTCGGTTGGTTTGTATAATATAGAATTCCTTAACTCATCTACCGGTTGGGCGGTTGGTGATAACGGAACAATACTTTCGACCACAAACGGCGGCGCATCATGGCAGCTCACCTCGGTTTCAGCCGGAAGACTGCTTGAAATTGAGTTCGTTAACCAGCAGACCGGCTGGGTGGTTGGCGGATTCGGCAAGATATACAAAACCACAAGCGGCGGATTTGTAGCAGTGGAGAATATTTCCTCAATAGCGGGTGAATTCTCGCTTTCACAAAATTATCCAAACCCATTCAACCCCTCAACCAAATTCAGATTTACCATCCCTGCTTCTGCAGGCAGCGGGCTAACTGTACGCACCGAAGTATTTGATATCACAGGTAAACAGATCGGCATTCTTTTTAATTCTGCGGTTGATGCGGGTGCCTACGAAGGCAGCTTCGATGGAACAGGTTATTCTTCCGGCATTTATTTTTACAAGCTCTCCGTTTATTCCGGCGGAAACAAATTACTATATTCCGAAGTAAAAAAGATGTCACTGATAAAATGACGTGCCCGTTCTTTTTACAAAACGAACAGGCTTAAGAAAAATTCTGAACATTACTGAGATTTTATGAATTTTCCCAGGATCATCCCGCTTTGGCTATTCCGCACAATTGGCATTACGATGCTGGTATTCAGTTTCATCGTTATGCTGTTTTTTATGTTTACTGATTCAGGTCCATACGCATTTTTTGCTGAACTGCTTACCGATGAAAATAACACATACCCGGTGGTTTTAGCTGCATTGCTCACACTTCTTGTGTGTTTACTGCCCTGCCTTGCTATAGCGCTGTTATTAAGGCCATTTTCCAATGTACCCTCATTCAAAAGCCAGATAACGGATATGGGTCCGTTAACCGCAAAATTCAAAACTGAAGCTGATACTTCCAAATTCGGCGAACTGCCATCGATTCTCTCCCGTATACTCGCATTCATTATTGACAGGTTCATAGTTATTTTGATAATTGCGGTGCCAGCAGCGGTGTTTGTTGCGGTTACTGAACAATCTCACCGGCATGACGCGCTGTATTACATACTGCTGATTCTGTTCCTATTTGTGTTGGTTATCGGCGTGATATATTCATATGCCAGGGATATGTTCGGAGGAAAAAGCATAGCAAGACGCCTCCTGAAACAGAAGGTTGTGGATGTTGAAACAGGTAAACCAATAGGCGGTTTGCGCTCATTCAAACGCGAGATCATAATTCACTTCGCTCCTTTAATTATAATAGAACTTATCCTCATCAGCTCAAACAAAGACCGCCGCCGCATGGGTGATAATTGGGCAAAATCTATAGTTGTGAAAGATATATCCTCAGAGTAACAAAGGTGGACAAACAAAGTTTAGTTTTCCTTAGCCCCGCAGGGGCGTGAATATTTAAGCGATGGGCGCAGCCCATCGTTACGGGAATGAATGAATGTAAAAGCCCTGAAAGGGCGTAATCAAAAACTTCGGTTCATCGCATTCATTTAAAAACTACCCCCTTGTGTTCCCCCTTCCAGGGGGAAATGAAAAGCGGCGGAATTTTCTATACCCACCTATTTAGGGGTGTTTAGCGGAGGTCATTATGCACTGTTACACATATCAAATCCCCGTGCCGTAGGCACGGAATATTGGTAGCTATCGGTTAACCATGTTATCCCGTCCCGTACGGGACGGAATGATACGGGGGATCCTGTTTCTACCCATATTCCATCCCTAACGGGATTGAATTCTGCAATACCCGCGCGACTCCCTTCGGACGTTTTAATCTACGGTCATTGGCATTATCTCTACTATAAAGGTGCTGAATATTCGGGCACTATCTGCAATTGTGGTCTGGATACCTGCCTGCGCAGGTATGACAAGCGGATTTTTTGCTGTTTCCCAAACTCCTGTTTGGGAAACGAACTCAAAACCTTGGTATAAATAGAACAGGGACTCACCTTACGGAAAGTCCCTTTGCGTTCTATATTGTTTTTTGGGGAGCCCCGGCTTTCACCGGGACAAGTTCAGGCAACAATTAAGCCTAATAATTTTCTTTATGCCTTTGCAGCTTTTCTTTTTCTGATTACTCTAATTGTTATATAAACTATCAATCCAAGTATTGCTATGATCGGTGAAAGCGCAATTATTGCAGTTATGATACCGCTCAGTACTTTTGTAAATCCGGTAAGCCCTTTTTCAAATCCCTGTTCCAGCTCGTAGAAGAATCCGCCTGATGATGTATTTAGTATTGCGGGCTCATAAATACTCACTGTGAT
>JACSRQ010000025.1 GCA_014879675.1 Ignavibacteria bacterium | reverse complement strand
TCTCGTGGGCTCGGAGATGTGTATAAGAGACAGGCCATGTACAGCTGATATGCTGTCGCTGAAAAACGACTCTTCAGTAAAGGGAATAATCCTCTCCGGCGGGCCGCAAAGTGTTTATATGAAAAACGCATACTCACTTGCAGAGCTTATACTGGGGCTGAATGTTCCAATTTTAGGTATCTGCTATGGACTTCAGCTTCTATCCCACCACTTCAAAGGCAGCGTAAAAGGCGGCAAAACACGAGAGTTTGGCAAAACACATATTCATATTACTTCAGCAAAAGGTATCCTTGCCGGAGTGAAAAAAGATCTTTCAGTGTGGATGAGCCACAACGACCATATCAAAAAGCTGCCGCAAGGATTTAAAGCTACCTCAAGAAGTGAAAACGGCCTCATCAGCAGCTTCGAGGCTGTAAAGGAAAGAATATACGGCGTGCAGTTCCACCCCGAAGTGAACCACACCGAGCAAGGAGTTAAGATTCTGAACAATTTCCTCTACAGGATCTGCCGTATAAAAAACAAATGGCAGATGGGTTCTTTTATTCATGAGAAAGTAAAAGAGATCAAGCAGCTTGTTGGCAACGAAAAAGCAATTTGCGCCATGAGCGGCGGGGTTGATTCCGCAGTGGCTGCATTTATGATACATAAGGCTATTGGCAGGAACCTCATCTGCGTACATATAGATAACGGCCTGATGCGCAAAAACGAAAGCGCAGAGATAGTTAATTATTTCAAGAATAAGCTTAACCTGAAATTTATAGATGCATCAAAGCTTTTCCTTAAGCGCCTTGAAGGTGTTTCGGATCCTGAAAGGAAACGTAAGATCATCGGCAAAACATTCATCGATGTATTCCAGGATTTTGCCAAAAAACAGGCTAAAGGAAAAAACAAGATCAAATTCCTCGTACAGGGTACGCTATATCCTGATGTAATTGAATCATCTTCATTCCATGGGCCCAGCGTTACGATTAAAACCCATCACAATGTGGGCGGCTTACCTAAATCACTGCACATGCAGCTTATTGAGCCTTTCAGGGAACTATTCAAGGATGAAGTTCGTGTAATAGGAAAGATATTGAAAATACCCGATGTTATTCTTGGCAGGCACCCTTTCCCGGGTCCGGGTTTAGCTGTAAGGATACTTGGAGCTGTTACCAAAGAAAAACTTGATATATTACGTGAAGCAGACTATATTTACAGGGAGAACCTCCACAAGCATGGCTTGTATGACAAGATTTGGCAGGCATTTGCGTTATTGCTGCCGGTATCAACAGTAGGAGTAATGGGTGACTCGAGGACATACGAAAAGGTTGTTGCTTTAAGAGCAGTTGAAAGCG
Source organism: Ignavibacteria bacterium (assembly GCA_014879675.1). GTDB lineage: Bacteria > Bacteroidota > Ignavibacteria > Tepidaquicellales > OLB5 > OLB5. Next base: position 2,603 of record JACSRQ010000025.1, on the reverse strand, counting down.
TTGACGGAATGACAGCAAACTGGTTCCCCATGCCTTCAAAAGCTTTGGAAGAAATTTCAACAGGCATCACAAATAATGTAAAAGGCATTAACAGGGTGGTTTACGATATCAGCAATAAGCCGCCTTCTACAATAGAATGGGAATGAAAAAACTTAAATTACAAATGTCAAACTTTAAATGCCAAACTGCCGTAATGGCAGTTTTTGCCGCCTTGCTGATTTCGCTAAGCCCGTTTTGCGCTTCCGCGCAGAGTGTTGTGAAGATAGGCGTTGCGCTGCCTATGTTCTCAGATTCTGACGACGATACAAAAAAACAGCTTGGCACAGAAATTCTTGATGGCATTAAATTCGCATTGACCGAGTACAGCAAAAACGCACCGGTAAAAGTTACGCTGGAAGTAATGGATACTAAACGTGATCCGATTGCCGCCAATGATATGATCCGCAGTTTCGGTGAGGATGAAAGCATAATTGGAGTTATCGGCCCTATATTCAGCAGCGAGCTTAAGGAAGCTGCCCCAAATGGTCCTGAATTCCAGATGCCTATAATCTCACCAACCGCAACGGGCGATGAGCTTGCAGCAAACTATAATTTTGTTTACCAGCTTAATCCAAGCTACGAAGTGCGCGGAAAGCTCATGGCAGATTACCTGATCAAAGTGAACGGACTGAAGAACTTTGCAGTGATTTATGAAGATACCTACGGCGATAACTTCAGAAAACCTTTTGAAGATGAAGTGAAAACAATGGGCGGCAAAGTGCTCATCACACAAAGCTACTCAAAGGACCCTAAAAGCATTACCGATCAGATTAATGCTATCACCAAGTATATCCGGGAAAACGACCTGTTCATTAATGCCGCAAACCTCAATCTGACGCAGCGCCAGAAGCTTGAATCTGCAGGCGTCAGGTCAACGCTTATTGATTCGTCCGTATCGATGAATATGGATATCAGTATTTATTATATGTTCGGCAAAAACGGCAAAAAGACAATCGATACTCTCAATATGAAACCATACAAGCTGAAGCCGGAAACAACCAAGTTTGTGCAGGGTGTGATTGATGCAATCTACATTCCGATTGCGAACCCGGGCGAGATCAACGTGATAGTCCCGCAGCTTTTTTCGGATGGGCTGAGCATGTATATAGCCGGTACAGGGGACTGGAACAACGAGAAGACTCTCGAAGAGAATAAGGTATATCTTAAGAACCTGGTATTTGAATCGGAGTATTTTACAGGCAGTGACGACGCTGATTTCAGCTCGCTCAAAGAGAGGCTCAAAAAATCCAAGTTCAAGCTCTCGAAAAATTTCCTCTTCGGATATGATGCCGGCAAGCTGATATTTGATCTTATTGGCGGCGGCGCAAAAACACGCGAACAGCTTAATACTGCGCTGAAAAATCTGGTGAACTACGATGCCATTAAATCAAAAATATCCTTAGATTACCATGGAATCAATTCCGAGCTGAATATCCTGCGTTATGATGACGGGATCAGGCTTGTGGATACTTACAAACTCTCAAAGTAATTTATTGCCGAAAATCCTTTTAATATTACTGCTGTTAATAACCGGGCTGTTGCTGCCCGGAATTACTTACTCACAGTTCAACAAACTGCCTGGTGATCTGCCTGATGAGCTAAACCAGGAGCAATGGGAGCTTGTGAGGGATTTCTACGCAGTCGAAGCAATTAAGCTGCTTGCGAAAATGGATACACTTGCGCTTGAGATAGATAGCCTCAAAACCCTTAATGCTTCCATAGATGCGTTTTCGTGTGAAGATGAACTGTATGCCATAGTAGGTGCAACAAGACAGCAGGTTAACGATTTCAGGCTGAAGTTTGATGAGGCTGAAAGAATGATACAGAATAAATCTGCCGCCCCTGATGCAGCAAGAAACGCCTTCACCGAAATCAATGCCTCAAAGATAAGATGCCTTCCTGAATTCAGCGACAGGTTTTTAAGCCTCAAAAAAAGAATAGACCAGTTCGGTGTAGTTAATGATGTTCAGATCACAAATACAGCTTCAGATTCATACACAGTAGTAAAGGGTGACTGCCTTTGGAAGATATCACTGGAAAAATACAATACCAGATATTTATGGCCCGCTATTTGGGAGGCAAACAAAGATATCATTCCTGATTCATATTTAATTTATCCGGGGCAGGTTTTGAAGATACCGGCAATCAATAGTGAAGGAAAAAAGCTGATGCTTGAGCGCTCGGACGAGTACCGCCGGAGCCGCACAACAGACAAATAGTGTATTCCGAACTGTAGTAATTTTAGTACACTTACCCCCTTTTTTGCGTTTTTACCCTATAATCGATAAAACAAACTGTATAGTTTTTTAGAATATCGCTTGACAAACAGATACAAATAAGCTATATTTGTCTTGTTAATTAACCAATTTCAATAAGCCAATAAAAATACAGGAGGTATTTCAATGGCAAAATTAAGAAGCAAGCTTTATATGCTCTTAATCGCTACAATGTTCACCGGATCAGCGTTCCTCGTTGGTTGCGGCGGCGGAGTAGACGAAGAGCAGATGGAAGCTTTAAATAACCTGAAAGCAGAAGTTGAAAGCTTACGCGCTCAGGTAAAAGGT
>JACSRQ010000060.1 GCA_014879675.1 Ignavibacteria bacterium | reverse complement strand
GACTTCAGCCGGCCAGAAGTCGTCGACATCGACCTCGGCGCTGTCACGGTCAACGAGCGGCTGCATGCTGGTTGTCCATCCCTTGCTTGCATAGACCGGGACATCGAACGTACGCGTATACCAGACATCGGGTAGTTGCTGCGCCACCCCTTGTGCGTTGATGGTGTCGTAGAACTCGTTTCCAGCGATGTCCAGATAGTCGATTGCGATTCCTTCATTCGTCCTAAACCTTAGATACACAAAGGATGGTTCATTTGGATTCAGATTCATAACCGCCGTAGAAATTCTATAGTATTTATTTTCCCTACCAGCAAATTCGATTTGGAAATGCTTCCGAGCCATTTCATAAAATGCATCTGTAATATAAGAAAGTATAGTGGTTTTGCCTTTTCCGTTTACAGAAGTCAATAGAGTAATTTCATTTTCGTTGAAATTAAATGCTACTTTTTTGAAAGGTGCTCTATTAACAAAAAGAGCATGTTCTAACAAGATTTTCTTCATTTCATAATTGATTTTAGCAATTTGTAATTGTGAAATATTAAAGCAAAAAAAGCTTAAGCCCCAAAATGGTGCTCAAGCCCTCTATCTAATTTTAACGCGTGATAAATCAAACTTAATATATTGTATTTTCAAAATCAAGGGTTTATTCCTCTGTGCTACTGTTTCTCTGTTGTGATGTTCTTCTGATTTTTTCAGCATTCATCCGATGACTAAAAAAAAGCTTAGCCGGGGGATTTATGTGTACCAGAGTCATCGGATGAATAGGGAAGCAATGGTTTTGCGGTGGGGTAGGGCCTTACTAAGGGATATTGGTGCTCAATATATCTTGAATGTTGAGAGATAGAGATTCCCGCCTTCGCAGGCATGACTAACAAAAGAGATTCCCGCTTTCGACTGCCGGGGCAGTGAGCCGGGAATAATAAAAAGAGCCGCTTTTACACGGCCCTTCGTATGTAATGCACCCTGAAGAATAATCTATTAACAGTACTTATTTAACAAGTATCATCTTGTTTGTTTTTATGAAATCCCCGGCGGTTATTGTATAAAAATAAACACCGCTTGCAAAATTTGTACCGTTGAATAATACTGAATGAAAATCTGCGGACAGGAAATCGTTGAGTATTGTAGCTACTTCTCTCCCTGCTATATCAAAGATCTTAATTGTGACCCTGCTTTCAGCGGGCAATTGAAAATCTATTTTAGAGCTTGGATTGGACGGATTAGGATAGTTCTGGCTGACAGAAAATTTATCCGGTGATTTAATGGTCACGTCTTCCGGCAGTGAATAGTATTCGTAGTTCCCATTGAAGTCGATCTGCTTGATCCGGTACTTATACGTACCTGTACTAAGCCTGCTATCAGTGTATGAATAGCTTACCGGAGAATTACAAGTGCCTGCACCCTTCACAAATGTTATAATATTCCATCCTTCATTTATTTTGTTTCCTTTTCTTTCAACAGAAAATCCAGAATTGTTAAGTTCTGCTTCGGTTACCCAGTTCAGCACAGCGTCGTTGTTCTTTATTGATGAGGTAAATGAAGTTAACATTACAGGCATTACCCCTGTGCAAATAGTTCCGCTTCCACTGAAAGTACCGTTGATTAGAATGGTATCTGCGCAAACATCTGCACCCGCTCCAATATCAATTAATGAAGCAGCATCATATTTTAAAGTGCTTGAACTCTGACCAAAAGAATAACCGGTTAGAATTACTGCTATAAAAAGTACCGTAAGAAGTAATTTTTTCATTTTCAGTTTTTCACCGGTTTTACATCATTCAACAGTTTCAATTCCATGATCATTTCTTCAAGCTTCGTTAAGCTGACCTTATCAATTTTTATCGCTTCAATTTCTGATCTAAGGGCGTCATTTTCAATTTTTAGTTCCTGAATGGCTTTCACCATAATTGGGAGTAAATTTCCATAAGTAGCTTCAAGTTTCTCCGGGTTATCTTTTAATACTAGGTTTAACCATTCGGCATTAGCTGTAGTTTGTACTTCGTCGAGCTCCTGCGCTATAAATCCGGCAGTAGGGGATTGCTGCATTTTGCTGCCATCGGAAATATTTGTGTCGTACCATTCGCGTTTATCCCAGTTGAACTGTCTTGGAGAGAGTTTCGTTATGAAATCGAGCCCCATTGTAAGATTAGTAATATTCCTTTTATCCCTCATATCCGAAAGACTTGTTAGGGATGTTACATTGCTGCGAATTGATGTTACAAAATTATTTCCAATTGTAACCTGATTAACTGCATCAATACTTGATGCCTGTGCATTATAACCTATAATTGTCAAATTTGATCCGGTTGTAATTGTGTTACCTGCTATGTTCCCCAGGATTGTATTTTGTGAGCCTGTTGTGCTAACGTATAAAGAGCGAAACCCTAAAGTTGTATTTTTACTTCCTGTTGTATTATAGTACATGGATTGTGTACCTACGACAGTATTTTCGGTGCCTGTTGTATTGTTACTAGTAGATGCGTATCCAACAGAGACATTGTTGTCGCCGGTAGTGTTACTTACTAATGCCCACATTCCAAGGCCTGTATTTCCAACTCCTGTAAGGTTAGCTGATAAAGAACCCATTCCTATACCTGTATTATAGAAACCACTGGTATTGTTTATCATAGAACCGAATCCAATTGCCGTATTGTAAACTCCCGTTGTGTTGAATTTTAAGCTACCAGAGCCAACAGCAATATTCCAGTTACCAATTGTATTGTTTAACATAGTTTGGAATCCCAATGCAATATTATGGTAACCTGTTGTGTTGTTCAGTAAAGTCTGAGTTCCAACTGCAATGTTATAATTGCCTGATATGTTATACATTAGCGAGTTCATTCCAACCGCCGTATTGCTTGAACCTGTAGTATTTTTGTATAATGACTGAAGTCCAATGGCCGTGTTACTGTGTCCTATGGTAACACTATTAAGCGAGGAGTGTCCAATTCCTGTATTATAACATCCTTCGGGAAATGCTCCACCCATTGTGTAATTTCCTGATAAAATGCCTAGAAATATATTGCCAGAATTAGTTGGTCCGAAATTTTGCAGAAATCTTAGTCCGCCTTTTCTGATAATGCCTGAATTGGTATCTGTTGTATTCTGGAGATTCAACGACCTAATCAAATCAACATTGCCTGTTGATTGAGTTAATGTAAAATACGTAGTGGTACCGTTCTTAATAGTGAATAAACCGTTTGTGCCAAGGGTGTTGGAGATATTTTGAGAAAAAACCATTGTAGAAATCAAGCAAGTGAAAATTATTATCAGGGTTTTCATTGAGTTGCTCCTTAATTAAAAGTTATGCAGAGTGTTCTGTATCTGTTAGTAACTTATGCTAATATAGTATAAATAGATATAGTACTTTTTGCTTTATTATTTTATGTTGCGTTTAAACTACTTAGTGCCACTTATTACTTTTAATATTTACAGTAAAGAATCATTCATCCAATGACTGAAATAAAGACTATCCTGAGGTTTCATGATTATTGAGTCATCGGATGAATAGGGAAGCAGTGGTTTTGTGCTGAGGGAAGGGTACTCTATGTAATAATATCGGTGCTGGATATCTCAATTTCTAAGAAGATTTACGTCTAGATACCTGCCTCCGCAGGTATGATCCCGCAAGCGGGATTTCGATTAAGCTGGCGCTTAATCTCAACAAGCACTTCTTTGTGTCTTAGAGTCTTTGTGTCTGTCTTATGTTCTATTTCTTAGTGTTCTAAGTGTCTTAGTGGTAATTGGCCTCTCAGTTTTTCGCAGGGATGAATTGGGAAGCAATGGTTTTGTGGCAGGTAGGGCATTCTAAGAAATGATTTCGGTGCTGGAGATTTCAATTTCTAATGGGTACAAAGACTGGATTCCCGCTTACGCGGGAATAGAAATAGAGCCGCATTGCTGCGGCTCCATGTTAATTAACGAATGAAATTTTTGATCTGATTTCTCGATACTATTTTAATACTTTTTTATTGCGGTCTTAAGATTGATAACCCCCTTGTGTTCCCCCTTACAGGGGGAAATGATTCACGATTCACTTCCTTTTTCCATCCTGCTTATTGCCGTCATCCTGCTTGGTATCCTGTTTGGGCGGATCCTGCTTTTGAGTTGGCGGATCCTGTTTAGGAGGGTCTTGTCTCTGCGTCGGCGGATTCTGCTTCGGGGGATCCTGCTTATATGTCGGTGGATCCTGTTTTGGCGGATCGTAACTCGGCGGGGGATCGTACTTCTTTACATTCCCGTCATTTTTCTTGTTACCATCGGTCCTCTTGTTGCTGTCATCTTTCTTAGTATCGTTATTCTTTTTCGTGTTATCATCATTTTTTCTGGTGCCATCGTTATTTTTGTAACCGCCGTCATTCTTACGTGTACCGTCATCTTTTTTGGTGCCCGTATTGTTCTTCACGCCGCTGTTATCTTTAACACCGTCATCTTTAACCTTTAAGCGCGGATCGGGGACTACTCTAATATTATTGAACTCACTTACATTCTGCTCGGGGAAATGTTTACCCGTAGCATCCCTGATATTGTCAATTTTTGGACCCTGGTTTTTTATACCTGCTGTTGAAATAGTAACAGTTCCGTTGAACTCGCTCGTTTTGATGATACCCGGGTTATGCATCGGGTCAACTATCATAGTAGGTGTTATAGGATCTGCAAATTTCTGCTTTGGTACGAAGGTCCAGCATCTGGTGCGGTAACGCATACCGTGACACCACCAGCCGTTGTGATGATGCCATCTCACCCTTGGCGAAATGGGATACCAGCCGCAGTAGCCGTCGTTATACATCCACACGACCCAAGAAGGCGCCCAGTAGAATCCGGGTGACCATACCCAGCCCCAGCGCGCATGCCACCACCAGCGGCCGTAATGGCAGGTACGCCATCCCCAGTCATAATACGATACCCAGAACCAGCCATGATTGGTATACTCCCAATAGCCGTTGGTATAAGGCGACCATCCAGCTTCAACATTGTTGGGCCGCCATATATAATCTGTGTTGATGTTATCATCAACTCCTTCAGAGCCATCGGTAACGCCATCGGGATCGACTTCGGCCTCAGTGGTTTGTATCCACTCGCCTTTATCTTTGAGCTCTTCCTTCACTCCTTCGATTGTGAAAACACTATCGCCCTGGAATACAATTGAATCGGAGGGATTATACATTCCTCCGCTGCCCGGTCCGTAGATCGAAACGGGGTCGTAGATCTGAAAAGTGTGGTTGAATGAAAAGGTTCCTTGTGCTTCCTGTGATGCTGAAAAGGTAATTCCGCAAAGAGCTGCCAAAATGACGGCTGTCTTCAGAATTATCCCCCGGCGTGGTCTTTGGGAATACATATGCTACACTCCTTAATAAAATGGTTTAGGAAAACGATATTTTTCATGCCCCAAAAAACTTGCAGTACCAGAGTACAATTTCTCTTTGCTGCATTACTAAGATAATATAAAATTAGAGAGTTTGCGGTAAATTTTTGTAAAAATATGTAACGCAGATCGCTGATTGAACTGATTACAGGATTGCACTGATCGCAGATTGACCTGATTACAGGATTACGCTGATTAGCTGATCATTACTCATGAAGATATTGTCCCCCCTTCGGCTTCTTTGAAGGGGGGAGGACGGCTGCGGGAGTAGTTTTGCGGCGATTGAAGACTATTTGAAATCCATCATATTTTTTTGTCAGGGGTTTAGCTTCTGGGTATACTCATCCGATGACTGGGATAATAATGGGCTTGAGGATTTGGGGGAGTTGATTCATCAGATGAGCGGGATGTTATTTAGAAGCGAACCCCCATCGGAAAATCTCGAAATGACAAAAAAATTTTTTCAATCTGCAATATTGCATATGCAAGAGATAGTCCCCCCTTCGAAACTGCTAAAGCAGTCAGGGAAGCCGAAGGGGGGATTGAAAACCTGTCCCCCCTTTGCTTCTCAAAAGGGGGGAAGATTGCTTCGGGACTCGTTTTGCGGCAATTGGAGAATGATTTATTTCCATCATACATTTTTGTCGGGGGTTTAGCTTTTAAGGTTTACTCATCCGATGACTGGGAGAATAGTTGGCTTGAGGATGTGGGTGAATTGAGTCGTCGGATGAGCAGGATACGATAATATTTCAATCTACTTGTGCTTTGTATTCAGGCTCATATTGTGAATATCGTCTAGATACCTGCCTGCGCAGGTATGACAAGCAAAAGAGGTGAGTCATCGGATGAGTGTGGTATGCACTTGTCAAGTGGCAGGGTATTCTATCAGATACTATCAGTGCTGGATATCTGTATTTCTAATAAGTACCATATCTGGATACCTGCATCCGCAGGTATGATCCCGCAAGCGGGATTCTAATTAAGAGGCCCTTTATCTCAACAAGCAAAGGATTTGAGTCTTTGAGTCTTTGAGACTTTGTGTCTGTCTTTTTGTTTTTATCCTTAGTGTTCTAAGTGTCTTAGTGGCAGGTTTCTGAGTTTATGGGGCGGATGAATAGCGGAGCAATGGTTTTGAGGCTCTGGGAAGGGTATTCTATCAAAATGATTTCGGTGTTGAATATTTCAATTTCTAACAGGTGCAAAGTCTAGATACCTGCTTCCGCAGGTATGACAAGCAGTGAAATTCAGTCATCGGATGAGTGGGATACAAAAAAAAGGGACGCGTACAAAGCGTCCCTTTGAATCAAAAAAGTATGTAATGATTAAAGCTCTTTCAGTACTGATTCCATTGTATCAAGCGCTTCATCGATATGTATCTCTTTGATATTCAGAGCAGGGCGGAAGCGCATGCTTTGCTTGCCGCAGCCTAGAATAATAACATTGCGCTCGAACATCTTAGCGATAGCTTTACTTCTCAGATCGCCGTTTGGCAGATCAATAGCCGCATACAGACCTTTGCCGCGCGCATTGCTGAGCAGGGCAGGGTACTTGTGCTGCATATCGGTAAGCCTTCCAAGCAGATAATCACCCACTACTGCGGCGTTATCAACCAGGTTCTCATCCTGAATTATCTCAAGGTATTTTTTGAATCTCATCATGTCAACAATATTTCCGCCCCATGTGGAGTTTATCCTGCTCGGGGTATGGAATACGTTATCATCAATTTCATCTACCCTTTCGCCAACCAGAATTCCGCACACCTGTGATTTTTTGCCGAAGGAAATAATATCAGGCTGTACATAATGCTGATGAGCCCACCATTTGCCTGTCATACCTACGCCGGTCTGAACTTCATCAAAAATAAGGAGCATTTCGTTTTCATCGCAAATGGTACGGAGCTGTTCGAAGAATTCTTTCCTGAAATGGTTATCTCCACCTTCGCCCTGTATCGGCTCGAGTATCATACAAGCTATATCATCCTTGTTATCGGCTATAGCTTTTTTTATTTCAGCAATTGACTGCTCTTCAGCTTTGATAACTGCATCAAGGTTGTTCTCGTTTAAAGGGAATGTTATTTTCGGGTTTGATATTCTCGGCCAGTTGAACTTCGGGTATAATGCTGTTTTGGTAGGGTCAGTGTTAGTTAAAGACATTGTATAACCGGTTCTTCCGTGGAAAGCCTGCTGGAAGTGAATCACCTGGTGTCCTTTTTCTTCCTTATATCCTTTTTTGAAATTCTTTTTAACCTTCCAGTCGAAAGCTGTTTTGAGCGCGTTCTCTACTGCAAGTCCGCCGCCCTCAATGAAGAATGAATATTTGAAATATGAAGGTACCGCAATATTGAAAAATGCCTGAACGAATTCAGCCATTTCGGAGCAGTATATATCTGAGTTTGAAGGCTTATTGAGAGCAATTTTGCCGATGTAATTAATGAAATCAGGGTTGTTAAGCTTGGGATGGTTCATTCCAAGCGGGTTTGAGGCAACAAACGAAAACATATCAAGGTAGGGCTTATTGTTCCTGGAATCATAAATATACGCTCCCTGTGATTTTTCCAGATCCATTACAACATCCAGCCCGTCAACAATCATATACTTCCTGAGTGTATCGAAAACTGCATTTGGCGCCACCATCGAATCCTTCGCTTTCCTTGATGTCATTACTGTTTTTGTTATTACGTTATCCATTGCTTGTCATCTCCTTTCGTTGATTAGGGGCACCTTGCGGGACTTAAGCAAACCGCGAACAACTTTGTACCCCGATAATGAATTTTCGGCATGCTGTAAAATTCAGCCCACCGGTATAAATATAAAACGCTACTTTCCTTTTACATACTCTTCGGCTATCTGCACCGCATTTGTGGCAGCGCCCTTGCGGACATTATCTGCAACTATCCACAAATTGATACCATTTTTAACCGAGCTGTCAGTTCTTACTCTGCCAACAAAAACATCATCCTTTTCGGCAGAATCTGCCGGCATGGGATAAACATTGTTTGCCGGGTCATCAAGAACTGTTACTCCTTTTGCTGCCCCTAAAACCTCTCTTACTTCTTCAGGAGTTACTTTTTTATCGAACTCAATGTTAACTGATTCGCCGTGTCCTGTCAAAGTCGGTATCCTTACACATGTTGCGGTAATGGCGAGGTCTTTTTTACCCATAATTTTGCGCGTCTCGTTTATCATCTTAAGCTCTTCGCGTGTATAACTGTCATCAAAGAACACATCTATATGAGGTATCGCATTATGCGCGATACGATGGGGGAATGGTGATGCCGTTTTTGATTCGATGTTCTTCAGCTCACTCTCGAGCGCTGTAATACCTTTATTGCCTGCACCTGAAACGCTCTGGTATGTTGAAACTACTACGCGCTTTATCTTAAATGCTGCGTCAAGCGGCTTCAATGCAACTACGAGCTGAATTGTTGAGCAGTTTGGATTGGAAATGATACCTTTGTTCTTGAACATATCCTGCCTGTTCACTTCCGGCACAATAAGCGGTACATTTTCCTCCATTCTGAATGCGCTGCTGTTATCGATAACAATGCATCCATCGGCTGCTGCTTTGGGTGCCCATTCGCGCGAAATTGAAGCTCCTGCGCTGAAGAACGCGAACTCAAGGTTTTTGAAGACATGCTCGCTAAACTTCTGCAGCCTGTAGCTCTTGCCTTTTACATTCACTTCCTTGCCTTCCGATGCATCGGAAGCAATGGCAACGATCTTGCCTGTTTCAAACTTTCTTTCCTGAATAACTTCCAGGATCTTCCGGCCTACCAGCCCGCTGGCGCCGACTACTGCAATATCATGTAATCTCATTTATTGATTATTGATTAATTATCCGACAAATTGTTCAATATCACAACCGGTAAAGAATAACCGGGATGGGTTGAATAGGGATTGGGAACGACGCAAAAACATAAGTGAAAGCGCGTTATGATACTGCAATAAACTTACTCTGTAATGTTCCCGATAATATAAAACTTCTCGCCCGCCTTTGTAAGTGCGGCAGAGATTCCAATAACATCTTTTCTGCTGACGATCATTATGAGTCCGATACCCATATTGAATACCTTCCTCATTTCCAAGTCGCTAATATTACCTGTTTCCTGGATCAGCTTAAATATGGGGTTTGGTGTCCATGTATTCCAGTCAACATTGATCTTAAAACCTTTTGGCACTACCCGTTTTGTGTTGCCTAAAATACCGCCGCCAGTTATGTGGGAAATTGAATGAACTTTCCAGGTCTTAGTTACCAATTGTATAACACTTAAATACGAGCGATGAACCTTTAACAATTCCTTTTTTAAGTTGCCTCTAAGTGACGCTATTTGGCGATTTAAGCCATGCTTCTTAATCAAAACACTTCTTGCAAGAGAATAGCCATTTGTGTGGAGCCCGTTACTTGGAAATGCGATCATAACATCGCCCGAACGAACGTTCTTTTTATCGATTATTTTGCTTTTTTCAACAACGCCGATAATTGTACCGGCAACATCATAATCATCCTTAGCATACATTCCTGGCATTTCGGCGGTTTCACCGCCAATTAGGGCGCAGCTGTTGGATTTACAGCCGCGAACGAGTCCTTTAACGATATCCTTAGCCGTATTAGCCTTAAGCCTGCCAAAAGCCATGTAATCAAGAAAGAAGAGCGGTTTTGCTCCGCATACAGCGATATCGTTAACGCAGTGATTCACTAGATCTTCGCCAATTGTGTCGTGTTTACCGGCTGAGATTGCGACTTTCAGCTTGGTTCCGACGCCATCTGTACTGGCGACGAAAACGGGGTCTTTCATTCCTTTCGGTACTTTAAAGAACGCCCCGAAGTTGCCTATTCCGCTTAACACACCGGAATTGAATGTTGACTTCACCATAGGTTTTATGGAATCAACAAACTTATCACCCTCAGAAATACTGACTCCGGCCGCCGAATAGGTTGTTTTCATAGATAAATATACCCAAAAATGGTAATATTTACAATTCCACAAAATGGCTCTTTTGGTTTATTTTTGGGGATTTGTGGTTTAAACACTTTAAAGTGAATCTCGAAAAGTAGTGTTTTTAGGTATTTTTGCCTCATGTGAACAAAATAACGGTTTATAGGGATGAGAGTCACATGATATAGTGGTAACTTTGTTAAACTCTAAACTAACAAAAAGACGTGAGAGCAGGCGAAAACAAAATCATCTTTACAAAAGAAGAAGCAGAAGCGGGGAGAGAAAAAATTAAGCGTTTCAAGCTTAATATCTCAAAAGTCATTACTGACGAAGCATGGAAACATTTTCCCGAACTATCCAAGCTTGAGCTTGAAAAGTTCGTATTATTCCAGGAAATTGTGAATCATGTTTCTGATGAGCTGACTTTCAAGATCAACAATCTCTCGGGGAAAAGCAACCGCAAAACTGCCTGATCAGCCGGCAGGTTTCTTCTTTATAGACCGTTTTTAAAAATGGGGATAGATACTTATCCCCATTTTTGATTATATAGAATTCTCGTGCAAGTAGCAAACCCATACATTAGGAAAAATGAAACAATTTGAAATATTTTTCTGCAGAAATTACTTCTGTTTTAAGAACTATTCTGTTAAATTTGTAAGAACAAAGGAGAAATTTTCATGAAAATGAACTGGGGTATGGTAATCGGCTTAATCGGAGCTGGAATTGGCATTGTGGTAGCATTAATTGCAGTTATAGCGACCAAATCATATTTCGGCATAATTGTTATTACCTTGGTTGTAGGCATTATGGGTACTGTCTTCTGGAAAGTACTTTTTGGCCCGATGATGCTAAGCAGCAGGCTTGCAAAGAATGGATATGCAACTAATGCAAAAGTCGTCCAGGTTTCTGATACCGGAGTAACGGTAAATAATGCTCCCCAGGTTAAGCTTCTGCTGGAAGTAACACCTCCCAATGGCGCAACATATTTGGTGGAATGCAAGCAGCTTATTTCAAGGCTGCAAACTTCCATGTTCCAGCCGGGTATGATGGTACCGGTGCTGATTGATTTGAACGATAAGAATGCAATTTCAATAAATTATGAAAGTTTGAATCCGGGCGGCGGCCAGACTAATATTGCCGGGGGTGCGGCGGGGGTTACTGTAGGTCCATGGGCCGGCATGTCTCAGGCAGATGCCGAAAGAAAGCTTGTTGATAACGACAATAAGAATAAAGAACTTTTGAAGTACGGCAAATCATCAAAGGCTATAGTCACCAAATACACTTGGCTTGGGATTAACGTAAACGGAGAGAATCCGGCTGTTGAAATAGAAGTGCAGGTAACTCCCGCCGATGTACCGGCATTTTCCGCAAGGACTATTGGAGTGATCATGGAACAATCTGTACCCAAGTTTCAGCCGGGTGAAGAAATTTTTGTAAAGTATGATCCAAACATGATTTCAATGGTTACGATTGAGCACTCATAACAATTTTAAATTGCTGCATTGAATAACTAATCCTTTTAATACTGCATTAACGGTACGATTTCAGAAAACTCCTACAAATTCAATTAGCATACCACAACACGGGGCATTATCTAGCTGTGCGGGTTAACAAGTTCTTAACTTTTGCATGTAAATTTGTAATACAAAAGCAAAGGGGGCTTCAATGAAATTAACCGGCATAGCAGTTTGCTGCTTTCTATTGTTAGCAGCTTCAACAACGCAGGCGCAGGTAAAGCTGAAAGAAAAACCTGAACGCAAAGCTTATAAGTACACTTTAACTTTTAACGGGGGAGTGAGTTATGTGTTAGGTTCCGCAAACGGTGAAGGCAGGGATTTTTCTTCGTGGTATAATCCCGCAGGGGGTAATATTTTCAATTCATCCACGTTCGGAATGCAGGAAGGTTATGGAGTATCTGTAACAGGCAGAATGATAGTAAGCAAGAATAAAAAATTCAGGCTGACGGGTTCACTTGGCTTTAATCATTTTTACAACAGTGAAGATAACGGTTTGAACAGAACACGCTGGAACATATTTAACCTGGAGGCGGGAGTTGAGTATAATTTCAGTCCGCGCCAAAGAGAAAGCCTATTCCTCGCGTTCGGGCTAGATTATAATCTCATGTTCGGGGCATGGCAATCAGATATTACTTATCCCGACAATTCTGTATCTAACATCTACACATGGTTCAAACCCGCAAGCAGGCTGGGTATATCAGGCGGGGCCGGAATGCAGATCGCGCTTACGCGCAAAAGTGACCTGGTAATCGGCATTAAAGGCGTTTGGGTAAATATATTCCCGAAGAATAATTACTATTCAAATGAGGTTTTTCATTCATATATAAATGATTCAGGCAGCAGCAACGGAATTGAACTTCCCGGAAAAAAGGATATTATTTACCTGCAGGTAACAACTGGTATTACTATTCCGGTTGGAATAAAGTAATCGCTCATTTTTAGATCTAGCTTACGGGTAATGCAATCCGGGGGGAATTGCATTAACGGGGAAATGGAGACAACTAAAGCGGGGATGACCCGCTTTTTTTATTGCTGTTAAATTATCATTCCTTTTCAAAAAAGTATTTGATAACTTTGTAAACCAAACTCAATTAATCAAATACATACAGCAATGACTTATACAAACTTAGAAGAATTTTTATCAGACTGGGCTTATGAAAGCTCTGCAACTCAAAAAGTACTCGATAACCTGACTGATGCATCTCTTGGGCAGAAGGTTTCGGAGAATGGAAGGACACTTGGATTTATAGGATGGCACCTCACCGAGACTGTGGGCGAAATGATGGGCAAAACCGGGCTGAAAGTATTTACACCGGATCTTGAATCAGGTCATTGGAATACAGGAAGTGCCGCAAGTCTGCAGGAGTGTTATAAAAATGCAAATGAATCGCTTGTAGAAAAGCTCAAAGCAAATTGGAATGACGATACACTAAAGGTTGAAGACGATATGTATGGTGAGAAATGGAAAAGGGGTACAACGCTGAGCATTTTAATCGGTCACCAGGCGCACCACAGAGGACAAATGACAGTGCTCATGAGGCAGGCAGGTTTGAAGGTACCGGGCTTTTACTGTCCCAGCTATGAAGAATGGCAGGCAATGGGAATGGAACCGATGAAATGAAATGAAAAAATCAAACGTGAAACGTCAAATGTGAAACGTCAAACGCGTATTTTTTATTCTTTAGGCAGGAAAATTTCTGCCATCATGCATCTTGCGCTGCCGCCGCCAACGGATTCGATAGTACCAATATTCACTTCGGCTATTGAACCATATTTTTCGAGGCGCGTGATCTGATCGTCTTCGAAATTCCAGCGGGCGGTGGCGGACATTACAATTATCGACTCATTATTAATACTTTTCAGGTTCAGTATGTTCCCGCAGAAGCTGTTCATCTGCGCATAGCTTATTTCTATGACTTCGAGTCCGAGTTTACTAAGTTTACTCAATACAACTTCTCTTTCAGAAGCTTCAACACACTCCGCGCATATCACGGCAAATCCATCCCCAATGCTCATAATGACATTGGTATGATATATGGGCAATCCATCTTTATCTTTTGCGTGGAAAAATATCCTGTTGTTAAGGGGTATATCAAATTCGCTGCAGTATTTTTCAAACAGTGTTTTGTTTGTCCGCTCTGATTCGATTGCGAACACCGCATTGTTTTTTCTATCCAGCACCAGGCTGCCTGTGCCTTCGAGTATTAATCCCTGATCTTCATATTCGCTGTAATCTACCATACGGTTAACCTCAAAGTCAGATGACTCCATAATATCCCTCAGCATATCACGGTCTCTTTCCAGCCGTCTGTTTTCGCTCAGCATGGGGAAAAGCATAACTGTCCCGTCTTCATAAGTTGAAAACCAATTGTTGGGGAATACAGCATCCGGCAGATCGGTTTCTGAATCGAGTCCAAGAACATAAACATCAATTCCCAGGTTCATCAGCTTTTCGGTCATCCCGTTGAACTCGGCCAGCACCTTTTCACGAAGAGTGGGAACATCGTACTCAGGCTTATTCTGAAATGAATTTGATCCGGCAGTCTGCGTATTGTAAGCAAACGTATCGGGTGATACCATTAATATTGAGCTTGTTGTTTGAGCTGGCATAGCAGTATTATATATTCTTTTCTTTTAGTGAAACAGGTTTAGAGCGTTTAGTGCGGATCTTGATATTTATCATTTCCACAAAAACAGAGAAGGCCATAGCAAAGTAAATGTAGCCTTTTGCAATATGCTGGTCAAATCCTTCAGCAACAAGCGTAACGCCGATCAAAAGCAGGAAGCTTAGCGCGAGAATCTTAACAGTTGGATGTTTGTGTACAAAATCGCTTACAGAGCCGGCTGTGAACATCATGAATATGACCGAAACAACGACTGCGGTAATCATAACCCAGAGCATATCTGTCATTCCGATAGCCGTAATGACCGAATCAAGCGAGAATACAATATCAAGGATCATGATCTGTATAATTATGCTGATAAATGAAACAGCCTTCCTTGGTTTTGAAGGATCGGCATCTTCACCTTCAAGCTTTTCATGAATTTCGAAAGTGCTTTTAGCCAGAAGGAATAATCCGCCGATTATTAAAATAAGATCACGTCCTGAAATTTCATTTCCCCACAGCATGAACAGCGGAGCAGTTAGCTTCATGATGAGTGATAAGGAGAAGAGCAGCAAAACACGCATGACCATAGCAGCGGCGAGGCCAACAAGGCGCGCCTTTTTCTGCTGATCAACCGGAAGTTTGCCCGATAGAATTGAGATGAAAATGATGTTATCAATTCCCAGTACAATTTCCAAAGCTATTAGTGTAAGTAATGCAACTGCTATTTCCATATTTTTCCCTGGTGGAGTGAAGGTTCTACAATACCATTGTATTACCTCACATCAATTTTTTTGTTATTATTGAATGTAAAATTACTCAAAAAGGCATTATAAATAAATCACAAAAAATTGACTGATTTGGCTTACTCTTCCGATGACTCAAAAATGGGGAGCCTGAGGTTCTGGGGAAGAAGTGTCATAGGATGAGTGAGTAAAATCGCTGTTGAAACTTTACTCATACCAACACACCCCGGCACTGAAGTGCCACCCCTCTCCAGAGGGGAATTAACTAAATTCAAATTCCCCCTTCGTAAGTCGAAGAACTGGCGAAGACAGTGATGAGCATCGCTGAAGGAATGAAATGAAATAGGATTGTACAAAGATCTATTCCGCGCACGGAGTTCAGATGGGGATGTTGGGAATGAGTGGTTTTGTTCAAGCTACCTCTTTCCCAAACTCCAGTTTTGGAAAGTATGTCGTTTTTTCATTCCCGCGAAGGCGGGAATCTCAATTTAGAAAGCCGTTCTTTCTATGAGGAATGTCTTACTCATCCGATGACTTGGGAGATATTAAGCCTGAGGATTTTGGGGATATGAGTCATCGGATGAGTAAAGTTGCTATTTCTTCTCTTTCTCAAACTCTCTATCATAAATTGCATCAAACTATTAGCAAACAAACTAGCCAGCATACATTTTTTTTCTGCAGATGGTTAGTTAACTTTGCTTAACAGTTCTTAAAATCATGTTCGAACATTCTAAAACAAGGCTTGCCTCCAGACGTGTTTTCAGGCTGAGGCTGCTGAAGTTCTCATTAGTAAGCGGTGGCATCTTCATCGGTTCGCTGCTGATCGGTATCTTTGGGTACCATTTCCTCGCAGGGTTGGGGTGGGTTGATTCATTCCTCAACGCTTCGATGATATTGGGTGGTATGGGTCCCGTTGATATGCTCAAATCGAATGAGGCAAAAATATTCGCGGGAATGTACTCGCTGTTCAGCGGTGTTGCATTCCTTTCCAGCATGGCGCTTTTTCTTACGCCTATACTGCACAGATTCCTGCATAAGTTTCACCTTGACGTGAAAGAAGACTGATAACGAAAATTAACTGAAAGTTTATATGAATTTAAAACCAAGCAGGGTAATTATTTTCTGCAAAAGTGTACCGGTTATGATGGAATTCTACAGCCGCATTACCGGCAGCAAAGAGTCATACATTGAAGCGGACCTTAAATGGGGCGAGTTGAAGGCCGGCAACATGAATGTTGCATTTCATTATTCCGCACTAGCCGGCAAAATGGGCTCAGGTTATAAGCTCGTTTTCTTCAGTTCAACTGTGGCGGCTGTCAGAAAAAAACTTACCGCCATGGGTGTTAAAATGGGTACAGTGATAACTTCAGGCAGGCTCAGAATGTGTAATGGCAGGGATCCTGAAGGAAATGTGTTCCAGATATCAAACAGGGAGTAAGGGGTGATAAAAGCTATTCTTTTTGATCTTGATGATACAATATTTGATCACAGGCATGCTGTATTAGAATCCCTTAAAGATGTTCAGGCAGAATTCCAATGCTTCAGAAAATATTCACTGGATGAATTTGAAGCAATGCACAGTGATGTATTGGAAAGAATCCATTTAAACGATGTACTTTCAATATAGATGAAGCCAGGGCTGCGAGATTCCGCCTGTTGTTCGATACAGCAGGGCAGCCGGTCAATAGCGATGAGCATTGGACCGCTTCCCGCACCTACAGAAAGAGGTATATGAATACCAAACGCGCAGTCGAAGGCGCTGCGGAGCTGCTTTGCGGATTGCATGGTAAAGCTAAGCTTGCCATTGTTTCCAATAACCTTCTCAGTGAACAGGTACCAAAGCTTAGGGAAATTGGATTCGATAAATACTTCGATGTACTGGTGACCTCCGCAGAAGCCGGTGTTGCAAAGCCTGATAAACGGATATTTGAAATTGCGCTGGAGAAGTTATCGGTCAGCCCGGATGAAGCGCTGGTAATTGGCGATTCATTTGATAAAGATATTGTTGGCGCGCACAATGCGGGGATTCGCTCGATCTGGCTGAACAGAACGGGAGACAATTCAGCGGTCGAACCAGGTAAATTCAATTCAATAAAGATATCATCTTTAAACGATTCAGCAGGAATACAAAAATTAATTTTTAATGAACAGTAATACTGAAGAAATAGATAAGAAAGAAGAAAAGGGTAAGAAAGAAGAAATTTCCAATCTGGGCCTTTCGAACAAGGATATTTCCCGTCAGCGGCTGCTGAATAAAGACGGCACTTTCAACAGCAGGCGTACCGGACTGCCATTTTGGGAAACTTTTAATTTTTACCATTACATGGTGGGAGTAAGCTGGCTAAAATTCTCTTTCATCGTATTCAGCGGTTATGTGCTGCTTAATCTTTTATTCGCAATTGTTTATTATCTTCTCGGCGTTGATACGCACCTTCTTGGTGTGATAGCAGCAAGTGAAATGGATAAATTCTTGGAATCATTTTTCTTCAGCTCACAGTCATTTACAACCGTTGGATATGGGAGGATCAGTCCGATTGGTACATGGACAAGCTCAATTGCGGCGTTTGAATCACTCGTTGGCCTGATGTGCCTGGCAATTGCAACTGGACTCTTCTACGGCAGATTCTCGAAGCCGGTCTCAAAAGTATTGTACAGCAAAAATGCAGTGGTTACCCAATTCAATGATATCACTGCGTTCCAGTTCAGGATAGCCAATGAGCAAAAATCAGAGCTGATCGATGTTGAAGTACGCGTCATGTTTAGCATACTGCGCGAAGAGAATGCGAATACTCCTTATAGAAAATACTACAACCTTAAACTTGAGTTCAGCAAGATAAATTTCTTTTCGCTCATATGGACAGTAAACCATATCATTGATAGCGAGAGTCCATTGTACGGCCTGACAAAAAATGACCTTACCAACGGGCATGCAGAATTCCTGATTCTGCTACAGGGTTATGATGATACATTCATGTCTAATGTTCACTCACGCTCATCATACCGCCACAATGAGATTTTGTGTAATGCGAAATTCGCCAATGTGTACGGATTCGAAGAAGACGGCAGAACGACAGTTTCGCTGGATAAGATAAGTGATACAGAGAGTGTATAGAGTGCGGAGAGGGGAGTGTGTTGAGTGCTGAGTGTTGAGTATGTAGAATGCAGAGTATAGCTGAAGATTAGGGTGGAATACGAAAACTCTTATGATATTGGCAATTGTAAATGAAAATGCAAACTGTTAATTTACCTTTACTTCATTCATCAAACCATAGGAGAAAACACAAAATGTCATCAAGATTATTTAATCTGCCGGCAGCGGTATTGTTTATTTTATTTATTTCATCTGTTACAATGTCGCAGGGCAATTTCAAAAAGCCCGAACCAATTAACAACGAAACAGTGAACATGATGCTCGGCAAATGGGAAGCAGAGCCCTACGAAGTATTCGGCTCAAAAAGAAGCGAGAGTGTAAATTACTACCTGGATTTCGGCGGGCAGTTCCTCGTATGTGATATCGAAGGAAAAGAAGAATCAGGCTACACCTATAAATCCAAAGTTATTTTAAAGATCGAAAAAGACGGCAGCTTTACCGGCTGGTCATTTGATGACTGGGGCAATGTTGGTACTTATACCGGTACTGCAAGCGGCAACAAAGTGATAGCAAACGGCAAAAGAGATAACAGCACAGATGTACGCGAATTCACCATAAACGGCAATACAATGACCTCGAATATTAGTGTGACTATGAAATGGTCCGATGGGCAGGATAAGACGATCAATCAGGTTGTTACTCTGAATAAGAAGTAACTGCGGGTCAACCGGACTGGTTTGCTCGACGTTTTTTTGTGGATTAAAATGGGGGCAGAAATTGCATGAATTTATACAAAACGTAGTATGTGCTATTTCTTGAACTTGAGATTTGTGATTTTTAATTCTTAACATCTAAAGTATATGATTAATAGAATTATAACGAAAGTAGCTTATCATGAAAGTGGGCATGCGTTTATGGCATCTAGTTGCGGTTTTAAAGTTAATAAAATAAAATTGTATGCAGATGATTCTGGAAGTGGATACACAGATATAGATTATTTAG
>JACSRQ010000237.1 GCA_014879675.1 Ignavibacteria bacterium | reverse complement strand
CCGAGAATATCATACACAGACAGGAATGTCTGTGCTACTGATTGACCGCTTATCTCAAACTTGATATTAGTAACGGGATTGAACGGATTGGGATAGTTTTGGGAGAGTGAATATTCCATAGGAATTTCATTTTCATTTTCTTCAACAGTAATCAAATGGCAACTACAATATGATATGCCCCCGTTATCCCTTACCGCAAAATAATCCCATGGCATACCATTAGAAATGTGGTTATAGTTTCCGGATGGTGCTGTATAGCTAAGCAGCCAGTTACCCCCCGAAGCGCCAAGGTAGAAGATCCGATTATCTCCCCTCGTAATGTATAGATTATAGTATCCGAGCAAGTCAACAGGCAAAGGCTGATTTACAATTCCTACGACATTGCCTGATCCCGGCATTAAAGAATCGGAAGTCCAGTTAATACCATTATTATGGGTAAAAAAGATCCTGCCAGGTCCCGAAATATATCCCTCAAAAGGAGATAATACCAAAGCTGTAATTGATTGAAGATTAGTGAAAGTTTTAAATGACCAGTTTAGCCCGCTATTTGTAGATATATATAAACGGCTATTATTGGTACCGAAGAAAATGTTCTGATTGTTAAAGGAAAAAGAATTATTCCACCCTGTTTCGTTGTTATTTTGCGGTATGAACAAACCAGCTGAATCCCAGGTCACACCTTCGTTCGTTGTTTTCCAAACTGACCATCTGCCTCCGATCGGATTTGCCACCAGAAATCCCACTTGATTATTAATCTTCATTCCGAGTATCCTTGTATTATACTGCCTGAAAACAACATTCCAGTTTGTACCGTTGTTTGAGGTTCTGTAAACAATGGCAGTATCATTTTTAACTCCGCTAACAAATGCTCCTGCATTATTCAAATATGAAAATGCAATAACATTCAAATTGATGTTACTTGGAATTCCATTACCGGATACATTGACCCAGTTGGTGCCTAAATTTGTCGTTTTTAAAACAGTACCGTTATCGCCGCAAACCCATGCATTGTTTACCCAGTTTGATGTTACGGCACTGTTAAGGGATACCGATACGCCTGACACCTGCTCTACCCAGCTACCTTGGCATAAAACTGCTGATGTTACGAACATTAAAACTATAATAGTATATTTCATAAGAATTCTCCTTCTACTCAAGCTTATTTTATCAAAACCATTTTTTTTGATTCAACAAATTCACCGCTTTCAATCTTGTAAAAATATATGCCGCTGGGATAATTTGACGCGTCCAAGTCAATATTATAGCTGCCGGGCTGCAATTGCTCGTTTACGATGATTGCGATTTCTTTGCCAAGTGCATCATATATTGTCAGCTTTACCAATCCGAAATCAGCAACCCGAAATCCGAAATTAATTGCAGTATTGAAAAGGTTTGAACTATTTGCTCTAAAGAATTTTATTGAATATATGTTTCCTTGCGGTGTTGCGCTTTGATCTATCCATACAGGCTGAGAAGATGTCCAGTAAGGAAAAAGGCTCAGTAATATAAGAAGGAAGGTTCTCATAACAATTGTAATTAGTTACACAAATATAATCAACGATTTAAGGAATTGTTTACTCAATATTTTTCATTGCTTTAAAAATTGCAATTATAATGCGATTATGCTATTTTTGTTAAGATTTCCAATAATCTGAATACATTTGAGAATTCTTCACGGGGAGAAAAAATGCACTTAATAGACTGGATCATAATTGCCTTATACTTCGCTATCAGCCTTGGAATTGGATTATATTACTATAAAAAAGCAAGTGGCAACACCGAAGATTTTTTCCTTTCGGGAAGAAAACTGCCATGGTGGCTTGCGGGATTAAGCATGGTTGCAACAACATTCGCTGCCGATACTCCCTTAGCAGTTGCTGAGCTTGTGGGACAAAACGGAATCGCAGGCAACTGGCTGTGGTGGAACATGCTTATCGGCGGAATGCTGACGGTATTTTTCTTCGCCAAGCTGTGGCGCAGGGCAGGAATTTTAACAGATGTGGAATTTATTGAGCTAAGATATTCCGGTAAATCTGCTTCATTCTTAAGGGGATTCAAAGCCATTTACCTCGGAATATTCATGAACTGTATCATCATGGGCTGGGTGAATTTGGCGATGGGCAAAATTCTGCTTGGTATGTTCCCAGAATATGTAAACAGCGGTAACGTGATATATTTCCTTGCAGCGGGTATGTTCATAACAGCAATTTACTCTGCCATATCCGGTTTATGGGGCGTTACAGTTACTGATGCGTTCCAGTTCATTTTAGCAATGACCGGCTGTATAATACTTGCTATAATTGTTGTAAATTCACCACAGATAGGCGGCATCAGCGGTTTGCAGGAAAAGCTGCCGGATTGGGCGCTCAGATTTACTCCACAGATAGGCGGTGAAACGGGAACTTCTACAGGCACCGGCGGCATTTTAATGATGACGGTATCAACATTTTTAGCTTTCATAGGAATTCAATGGTGGGCTAGCTGGTATCCAGGCGCAGAACCGGGTGGCGGTGGTTATATTGCGCAAAGAATGATGTCCGCCAAAGATGAGAAAAACTCACTACTTGCAACGTTGTTCTTTCAAGTAGCCCACTATTGTATAAGGCCATGGCCATGGATCCTTGTCGGACTCTCGGCAATTGTACTTTATCCCGAGCTATCCATGCAAGATAAAGGGCTTGGCTATGTTAAAGCTATGAATGATTTTCTTCCTGTTGGCTTAAAAGGACTGCTGCTTGCAGCATTTCTTGCGGCATACATGTCAACCATTTCAACCCACCTTAACTGGGGTACTTCTTACTTCATCAATGATTTTTATAAACGCTTCATATCACCGGGCAAATCTGAAAAGAGCTATGTAACAGCTTCAAGGATCGCAACCTTGATGTTCATGGTACTTTCGGTAATTGTTACCATGTTCATGTCAACAATTTCGGGTGTATGGGCATTTGTTATCGAGTGCGGCGCGGGTCTTGGATTAATACTGATCCTCAGATGGTATTGGTGGCGTATTAACGCAATATCCGAATTAGTAGCAACGGTTACGCCATTTGTAGTTTACGCGATCTTATATTTCGGAGATTTCGGCGTGAAATTTCCCGAGACACTTTTTATAATTGTGCCCGCAACAACTATTGCCTGGCTGATTACTGTATTCATAACGAAGCCGGTTGATGATGAAAGACTTTCTGTATTTTACAAACGCGTTCACCCGGGCGGGATAGGCTGGCGATCTTATGCAGTTAAATTCCCCGAGGTAAAAGCTGATAGAGGTTATGCCGTTTTGTTTATTGATTGGATGCTTGGAATAATTTTGGTGTATATGTATTTGTTCGGTATCGGAAAGATAATTCTCGGTAACCTTGGTGCGGGATTGATATACGTAGCTCTTGGCACAGCAGCCGGATGGATAATCTTAAAGCATGTAAATTATCTGGGCTGGGGCGAAGTTGTTGAGAAGAAGTAAATCAATTTTTTTGCAGCCTCGCTGGGGAGGACAGGTTTAATGCAATGTCGTTTTATAAATGTGTGATGCCTACGGCATCACTTTAGTCACCAAAGATTTAAGAACTCTATAGTTGAAAGTAGACTTAATAAGTAACTAATAGGAAACGGATATACAGAAGTTCCTTCGAACGTAAGTTTTATGACGCTGTAGGCGTCACACGTTTATAGAAACATTCAGTTCGATAACCCGACCCCGGCGGGGTCGCACATAAAAACCCCAAACCTATGCCAAACACATTCACACAGATTTATATCCATATTGTTTTTGCCGTCAGAAACAGGAATGCGCTGATAAATCAATCCTGGGAAGATAAATTATACAAATACATAACGGGTACAGTTCAAAAATCCGGCCAAAAGATGTTACGAATAAACGGAATACCAAATCATATACATTTTCTGATTGTGATGAAGCCGGATTGTCGTATTTCAGACTTGGTGAGAGAAACCAAGAAATCTTCAAGCAGTTACATTAAAGAAAACAAATTGACAAAATTCAATTTCCAGTGGCAAACGGGATATGGTGCATTTTCGGTAAGTCATTCACAATTGGATAAGATGATCAATTACATTATAATTCAGAAAGAGCACCACAAGAGGAAAACCTTTAAGGAAGAATATATTGATTTTTTGAATAAATACATGATTGAATACGACGAAAAATATTTGTTTGAATGGATTGACGATTGAATTAAAATCTTAATGTGCGACCCCGCTGGGGTCGGAAGTTTTTGAAGCATGCCTTCTATAAATGTGTGATGCCTACGGCATCAATGATACGGTATCATACACTTAGCTTAGGATGCATATGCCCTATGGCATTAATGAAACGTAATCATAGATTTGATGTGTAGAAATGCGATGCCAAAGGTAACATTTGATTCGAACGTATGTTTTTTATTCATCACTCTTAGGCTCACATTTTGCCAAAACTTGAAGAATTTACATAACCCCTAAATTGACTAATATTTAATCCTCATAAACATTATAATTGCACATTGTAAATTGCACATTGCTAATTGATATAATTGAATCCTTCGTACTATTTAACGGAATTTATGCGTTACCTGAAGACGGCCAAATCGGCTGTTATCAGTTCAACAATTGTAATTGCGCTTGCTGTGCTCTTGCTTGGCATTTATTTAACCATATCGATCAATTCTGTAAAGCTGCTCAAGCTCATTCGCGATAAAGTTGAAATTGACGCTTATATGCGGGATTCCGTTACACCTGCCGATGTAAGCAAGCTTACGGCAGTTATCAAAACCATTGGCGGGGTAAAGAATGTTACATATGTATCAAAGGAAGAGGCAGCAAAAATATTCGCGGAAGAGTTCGGACAGGATATACTGGAAGTTTTCGACTATAATCCCCTGCCGCCATCGATAAAAATAAACCTTTACGATGAATACAAGACCATTGAGCGAATCGAGAAGATAAAAGCTGAACTGCAAAAAAATCCCGAAATCAGCGATATTGTGTATGCGCAGAAGAATTTGGAAATAATTGAGCGAAACTCACAATCACTCGTTTTCCTGAATCTTAGCCTTCTTGTCATTATCACGTTTTCTTCAATATTCCTGATAGGCAACACTATCAGGCTTATGATTACGGCGAAGAAAGATACTATCGAAATAATGAAACTGATAGGAGCGACGAAGGAAACTATCCGCACTCCGTTTATAATGGAAGGATTTTTCCAGGGGTTTATAGGCAGCGTGCTTGCGGTTATACTGCTTCAGGTGTTTTTAGGCTATTTCTATGCAACGTACACGAACAATGATTTCAATTTTTCGATAATGGATACTAAATTCCTGATATTACTTGTTATCTTTGGCACATTGCTGGGAACATTAGGAAGTGCAATATCAATAAGGCGATTCCTAAAGTTCAGTTAAAATAGCACAAATTTCTCTCACCCTTAAAAAAACATCAAAATCAAATATTTTTTTATAGATATTGCATTTCCTTACATTTTTAACTACTTTTGTAATAGAAATGGCAGAATTCAAGAAATTTGACCAAAAAAATTGGGTTAAAACCAATTTAAACTACAGGAAAGATTCCGGCAGCTGGGCCTGGATACTGCACAGAATTACAGGCTTAGCATTAATGGCTTATCTTTTCATGCATATATATTCCCTTTCTCCATTATCACAGGGCAGAGAGGCATTTAACGAGTTTATGTCGCATTACACAACTCCTTTTTTCATGGCAATGGAGTGGTTCTTATTCGCATTTGTTTTGTTTCACTCCTTAAATGGGGTTAGAATCGTTTTGGTTGATTGGGCAGACGGTGCAAGGTACCACAAGGCGCTTTACAGGTACTCAATTGTGATAGGTGTGGTTATGTTCTTCGCTATGGGTTATGTTATGTTTTCACACGAAATTCATAAATTATTTAAGTAACAGGTAATTGTATAAACACCAAAATTCCAGAAGCTCGGGTTCATTCAGCTGGGTATTTCAGCGTGTAACCGGTTTAATACTGGTTGTAGTAATGATAGGTCACTATATCTTAATGCATTACACGCCTGAATCAGGCCACAGCTACGATGCGGTGCTTGCAAGGATGCAGAGCAACTGGTACAGAGTACTTGATCTTACCTTCATAGTGCTTGCCATGTATCACGGTTTAAACGGCGTTTGGGGCATATTCAGGGATTACAAGCTGAAACAGTGGCAGGCAATTACAATTATGAGCTTACTTATTATTGTGGGTTTGGCGTTCACATTATGGGGCATCAAGACGATACTTGATATACCGTATGTTCAAACTTCAACAAGCGAACTTCTAGTAAAATAGAGCAGCACCATTAAATAACTTTTTTCAACTAAAAAGGAGAAAACAAATGGAAAAAATCAACGAAATCAAAGCGATGCTTGATGATATGGGCAAGGACCTTGAAAAATTTTATGCAAAAGGGCAGAATTCAGCAGGTACACGCTTAAGAAAAGCTTTGAATGAAGTTAGGAAAAAATGCCAGGAGATGAGAAACGATATTCAGACAATCAGGCAGGATAGAAAGACAACCCCAACACCTGAAGCATGATCTGCAGGCTTTTTTAAAAAAGCACGATTTTTTACAAATCTTTTAAGTAGCGGTTTAAAACGGAGGTACAGGATCTTCGAATTAAATTGCTACTTATTTTGTTTATATTACAAGGCAGCCATCAAAATTAAAGCATTTTCACCAGGGAATCAGATTGAAATCAAACGTTCGAAATTTTTGCATTATTGCGCATATTGATCACGGTAAATCCACTCTTGCAGACCGTCTAATTGAAGAAACGCATACTATTGCCAAGCGCAATATGATCAAGCAGGTGCTTGATGATATGGATCTTGAGCAGGAGCGGGGTATTACCATAAAGCTGCATGCTATCCAGCTAAAATACAACTCGCTCGATAAGGAAGAATATACTCTCAACCTGATAGATACACCAGGCCATGTGGATTTTTCATACGAGGTATCACGTTCGCTTGCAGCTTGCGAAGGCGCACTGCTGGTTGTTGACGCTTCACAGGGAATTGAAGCGCAGACCGTAAGCAATCTATACCTTGCAATCGACGCAAATCTTACGATCATCCCCGTTATCAACAAGGTAGATCTTCCAAGCGCGAATGTAGAAGCCGTTAAGAGCCAGATCATTGAGATGATAGGCTGCAAGGATGAAGATATTATCCTCGCAAGCGCAAAGGCAAACATTGGCACTTCCGATATACTCGAAGCAATTGTTAACAGGATACCTGCACCGCAGATAAATGATGACGCACCACTGAGGGCACTGGTGTTTGATTCAACCTTTGATGCTTACCGCGGAATCATAGTTTACCTCCGCGTTATGGAAGGTGAGCTTAAAACAGGCGATAAGGTACGTTTCTTTACAACTGAAATACCCAGCGATGCCGAAGAAGTTGGCGTGCTGAGAATGAGCAGGGTTGATAAAGGTTCGCTGAAATCGGGTGATGTAGGCTATATGGTCACAGGCATCAAAACTGCAGCAGAGCTTCTGGTAGGTGACACAATTATTAATGTTGCAAACCCCGCAAAGGAATCACTTGGCGGATACAAGAAGGTTAAGCCAATGGTATTTTCGGGTATCTATCCCGCTTCAAGCGATGATTTTGAGGATTTGAGGGAATCACTGATAAAGCTGAAAACCAACGATGCTTCACTGATATTTGAGCCTGAATCTTCTTCGGCGCTTGGATTCGGTTTCAGGTGCGGATTCCTGGGGCTGCTGCATATGGAGATCACACAGGAAAGGCTTGACCGGGAGTACAACCAAACAATTATTACAACAGTACCAAACGTAGAGTACCAGGTATTCAAAACCGATGGTACGATGGTATTGGTTGATAATCCCTCACAGATGCCGCCACTGGGAAATATAGATCATGTTAAAGAGCCATATATAAGAGCGCAGATTATTACACCCACTGATTACATGGGTAACATCATGAAACTTGCCAATGACAGGCGCGGAATATTTATATCAACAAATTACCTGACACCGACAAAAGTTGACCTGATATTTGAGTTTCCCCTATCGGAGATTATTTTTGATTTCCATGATAAGATGAAATCGATTTCAAAAGGTTACGCATCGCTTGATTATGAGTTCATTGATTACAGGAAAAGCGATCTTGTAAAACTGGATATTCTGTTAAACAACGAGCCGGTTGATGCATTATCATCAATTGTGCACCGTTCTAAATCGTTTGAGTGGGGCCGCAAGCTATGCAGCAAACTTAAAGAGCTTATCCCCCGCCAGATGTTTGAAATTGTTATTCAGGGTGCAATAGGCGCGAAGATAATTTCCCGCGAAACAGTGAAGGCAATGAGGAAGAACGTAATTGCCAAGTGCTATGGCGGCGATATATCACGTAAGCGCAAGCTGCTCGAAAAGCAGAAGGAAGGCAAAAAGCGTATGAAACAGGTTGGCTCGGTTCAGCTTCCGCAGGAGGCTTTCCTTGCAGTACTTTCAATTGACCAGTAAAAGGATAATTATACCCATTGACTGAAAACAACGAAAAAGACACTGCACCGAAGCCCGTTAATAATGAAGAAACTCAACCGATACCGGTTCAACCCCCTGTTCCCGAAACTATAGATAAGAACGAAGCTGCAAAGAAAACCGAAGATGTAAAGAATACCGAAGCGGAAAAGAAATCTGAAGTTGATAAAGATACTGAAGTTGTAAAAAAAACTGAAACACCCGCTCCCCTGCCGCCTGAAGAAGCGCCAAGTGTTGTTCATGTTACTAAAGACCCTGCCGCAAGATCAAGATTCAAAGAGTATTTTGACGCTTTGCTTTTCGCAGGACTCGTTGCACTGATACTTAAGATCATTTTCGTGGAAGCATACCGCATACCAACAGGCTCTATGGAAAACACGCTGCTTGTCGGCGATTTCCTGCTGGTGAACAAATTCGTTTACGGGGCAACCACGCCGCGCAGCATTCCGTTCACAGAAATACGCGTTCCTTTTTTCAGGCTGCCCGCTTTAAAGGATCCGAAACGCGGTGATGTTGTGGTTTTTGATTTCCCCGGCAATACGAACGAAATACGCTCCAGAGAGGTTATCAATTACATCAAAAGGCTGGTTGGTGAACCGGGTGATACGGTGCAGATCATAAACAAAACACTGTTTATTAATTCTAAAGAATTCCCTAATCCGCCGGATTCAAAGTTCAGTGAGAATATTTCGAGCAGTACATACACAGATATTTTCCCCAAGGGGATGCCCTGGAACGACGATAATTTCGGTCCAATCAGGGTACCAAAAAAAGACGATGTAATAAAAATAACCCCAGATAATCTAAATGAATGGAAGACGTTCATTCAGCGTGAAGGGCACAGTATCCGCTTAACTGCAGATAACAAGATATTCATCGATGAGACGGAAAATTCAAGTTATAAAGTTGAAAAGAATTATTATTTTATGATGGGTGATAACCGCAATAACAGCTCTGATAGCCGATATTGGGGATTTATGCCTGAGGATAATATTATAGGTGAAGCCATGATAATTTACTGGTCATGGAATCCAGAGATCCCCTTCGGCGAATTCGGCAGGTTGTTCGATTCAATTCGCTGGGACAGGATAGCCAAAGTGATACATTAACAATTCTAAAAGTTTATTTATGGCAAATACGTTAGGCAAAAAATCAATCAAGAAAAAGAAAGTAAGCACTTTAGAAGAGAAGGCAAAGAGCTTTGGCTCGCTTGTACTTACTTTGATCGTAGTGCTGTTTATACAGTCGTTCTTCATACAGGGTTACAGCACCCCAACGGGCTCGATGCTGAACACTATCCTGATAGGCGATAAGATGTTCTTCAATCAGTTCATTTATGGAGGCTCAACTCCGAGAAATATTCCATTTACAGAGATCAGGCTGCCCTATCTACAGCTTCCTGCAGTCCGCGACCCTAAAAGGAATGATATAGTGAACTTCGAATTTCCCGGAATGAGGGATGAATTAGTGCCGTCGCAGAATGTTCAATACCTGAAGCGGCTTGTGGGTGAGCCCGGCGATAAGATAGAAATTATCAACCAGGTACTTTATGTAAACGGCGAAAAATTCCCATGGCCCGAGGCAGGAATTCTCGCACCTAAGCCTACACCTAAAGGACAGCCCAATCCGCAGATCTTCCCAAAAGGCAGCGGATGGAATGAAGATAATTACGGTCCATTAACAGTACCTAAAAAAGGCGATGTAGTAAATCTGACCAAAGAGAATTTTGTTGAGTGGGATACATTCATCAAACGTGAAGGACATAAGATAGAGATCAAAGGCGATGGCAAGATATATATAGATGGCAAGGAATCTGCAACCTACACGGTTGAGAACAATTATTACTTTATGATGGGTGACAACCGCAACAACTCGCTCGATAGCCGCTTCTGGGGATTCGTAAGACGTGAGGCAATTGTTGGCAAAGCATGGTTCACTTATTTCTCATGGAATTCCGAGATATCTTTTTCAGATTTCGGCAGGCTTGTTGGCTCTATCAGGTGGAACCGCATCGGCAAGCCGATAGAATGATTTCTTGCTGTCCCAAAAAAATCTTATACTGCTTCCCAAACTCCAGTTTGGGAAGCTTAATTTTTTATTTTCTCGTTACCAAGCTCCAGCTTGGTAACGCAAACAGCAACTTTCGTCCCAAGCTGGAGCTTGGGACGAAGAAAGTTAAATAATGGCCGGAATCTACCTACATATCCCCTTTTGTGACACCAAATGCATATACTGCGACTTCTACTCCATTACAAACCACTCAAAAAAATCAGAATTCCTGGGTGCAATCAAAAAGGAAATGATATCGCGTTCTGCTGTGCTTACAAACAGGCAATTCGACTCCATTTTCTTCGGCGGCGGAACACCATCGCTGCTTGAAGCGGCGGAGTTTCGGGAGTTGTTTGATGTGCTGTATTCCAATTACCATATCAGTGCGGATACTGAAATTACGATTGAGGCCAATCCGGGCACACTCAGTAGAGAGAAGCTGGATCAGTTCAGAACGCTGCCGATAAACAGAATGAGCTTCGGAGTACAGTCATTTAATAATGGTGAGCTCAAGTTCCTTACAAGAATTCACACGGCAGAAGAAGCAATGGAATCCATAAAGCATGCTAAGGCTGCGGGATTTGACAACCTTAACCTTGATCTTATCTTCGCACTGCCGGGTCAGAAGTTAGACAACTGGAAATATAATCTTGAAAAAGCTATCAAGCTTGATACAAAACACATTTCAGCTTATTCGCTGATATTTGAAAAAGGCACGATGCTATACTCAATGCGGGAAAAGAAACAGGTATCGCAGGCAGATATTGATCTTGAACAGGAAATGTACGAGTTCACTATGGAATTCCTTGAAAGCGCCGGATACAAGCAGTACGAGATATCGAATTACGCGAAGCCAGGATTTGAATGCCGCCATAATCTGAAATACTGGACGCTTGAGGAATATATCTCATTTGGCCCTTCGGCATCATCGTATATTGGAAATGAAAGGTGGACAAATATTAAAAATATCGGCAGGTATATTGAACTGGTGGAAGCCGGCAAGCCTGCATATGATTTCATTGAAACGATTGATAGCCAAACATCTGTAACCGAGCATATCATGCTAGGATTAAGGAGCCGCGGAGTATATTTTGAAGATTTCAGATCTAAGCATGGGATTGATTTTGAATCGGCTTATGTAACCCCTATACAAACCCTACTCTCAAACGGCTACGCCGTTAAGGATGAATCCAAATTAACATTAACCCGCAAAGGATACGCGATGTGTGATGAGCTGGTAGCAACTTTATTTTAGATTTCAAATTCCCTTGCCGCGCCTGTCGAAACGCCAGCGCAGGCAGGCGGGAATCTCATTTTACCTACGTGCTTGCAATTCGACAAAGTGGGTGATCTATCACAGAATAAATGTTGCGTAGCCACGGTCTTCAGACCGTGGAAAAAGTAGAGAATAAAAATGGCTTTAGCCGCAATTTCAGAATCTCAATTGGGGCTAAAGCCCATTTCGTACCTGCCATTAATCCACGGCCTGAAGGCCGTGGCAACACAAAATAACTAGAGTATGAAATTTTTTCAACTTTGATTTTCATTCTTCGTCAAGACAATCATGAGTCCCCCGGTCTTTAGACGGGGGGAATGCCTGAGAACAAAAGACTTTAGCCGCAATTCCAATGTTCGATCAGAAGGGTTCATTTCTGCAAAAAAATAAGGCGGCTAAAAATTAGCCGCCCTATAATCTATAAACTACCTATTACATCTACTTCCTGTTTAGATATAATAGAACAAAAATTTCCCTACTTAACCAAAATCATCTTATTGGTAATAGAATAATCACCTGCGGTAAGCCTGCAGAAATACACACCGCTGCCGTACGCCGAGCCATCCCACTGAATGCTGTGAACTCCTGCATTAAACTCTCCATCTGCCAGCTTTGATACTTCTTTTCCTGATACATCAAAAATCGTGATTTTGACTATTGACGACTTCGGTACATCAAAGTTTATTGTAGTCAGCGGATTAAAAGGATTCGGGTAATTCTGATATAGTCTGTACACCGAGGGAATCACCCCTTCAATGCCATTTACCTGTGTTAATACAGATCTTCGCAAGATTGTCCCGCCTTGCCCGACTGCCCATGCATGGTTCAGGTCCCTCAGGCAAACGCTTGTCAGCCTGCGGTCGCGGGTAGTGGGATAGTCAATAGTCCAGTTTGAGCCGCCATTAGTTGTGAGGACAATTCTTCCGCCAA
This sequence comes from Ignavibacteria bacterium, assembly GCA_014879675.1. Classification (GTDB taxonomy): domain Bacteria; phylum Bacteroidota; class Ignavibacteria; order Tepidaquicellales; family OLB5; genus OLB5. The sequence goes on along the minus strand of JACSRQ010000237.1, from coordinate 6,475 downwards.
AAGAATGAGAGCTAGTATAACAGCCCGTATTGGCATTCATGAATTGAATGCTTGTATAAGTTGCCGGCGGGCTATCAGTTTCTTCATCCGCACGGGGAATAAAAGAATCATAACCTCCGCCCCAGGTTTCACCGCCATCGGTGCTGCGTGTGATGGTGTACATTCCCCCAACCGCCCAGCCGGTATCGGGATTATTGAAAAATATGCATCTCTTGTTTGTTGGTCCCGTTTTAGATACCCACTCAACTCCGCCATTGGTAGTTTTAAGTGTTGTATAACCGGTTATCCAGCCTGTATTTGAGTTTATAAAGAAAACAGAATAAAACAAAGTGAATGCAGGTGATTCCTGTTGATCCCAGTTCGCTCCCCTGTTGGTAGTTTTCAGGATAACCGAATCTCCTGTTATCCACCCCGTTCGCTGGTTAACAAAAAACACGGATTTCAGGTCTTTTAATGTTCCGCTTTGCTGACTCTGCCATGTTGAGCCGCCGTTACGGGTTTGAACTATCGTGCCGGAATCGCCCACAGCCCAGCCGGTCCTGCTGTTAATGAATCTCACCGAAGTCAGCCGAATAGATACGCCGGGATCCAGCGTATTCCAAACAATGCCTCCATTGGTGGATTTCAACATAGTGCCTGAATCACCCGCCGCGTAGCCGGTGAAGTTATTTATGAAATGTACTGAGTAAAGATATTGGGTTGTACCGCTCTCCTGTAAGCTCCATTGCGAGCGGGTTGTATTCGGAATGATTGCGAGGGATAAAAACATGATCATTGAAGCCAGAATAGCTTTCATTTCTCACCTCCGCGAATTGATGAATATATAAAAATAACAAATACAGAGTGTAAAAGCAACTATCTAAGGGGTTAGATACCGTTTTTGCTGCAATTTTCGGCGAAAAAGACGAACACATCATCGTGATTTTTGATTTCGGAATGTCTAAAGATACAAAAACACTAATCAGCATAAAAAAAGGCGGCTAAAAATTAGCCGCCTTTGATATTATTTATTTATTCTTAATTTCCTTGTATTGATTCAGGCTCTATCTTTTCAGGGAGCTTGCTTTGCGAAATATCCACAAATATCAACTCCGGTTCGCCTTCCTTGTATGATACCATCACATGCGAACCCTCTTTAAAGGTACCTTTAAGCACTTCTTCACTAACAGGGTCTTCAACATATTTCTGTATCGCTCTTCTAAGCGGCCTTGCACCGTATTTCGGGTCATAGCCTTTTTCCGAAAGAAAGCTTCTTGCCGAGTCATCGAACTCAAAGCTGATGCCAAGTGACTGTATTCTTTTAAGCAATTGCCTTGTTGAGATATCGATTATCCTGAATATATCCTCTTTAGATAACTGCTTGAACGTTATCAGGTCATCTATCCTGTTGATAAACTCGGGGCTGAATACCCTGCGTACAGATTCTTCTATCTGCAGCTTCATCTTATCATGTTTATCGCCTTCATTCGGATCAGCGAATCCCATGCTGCCAATCGACTTAATATCGCGTGTGCCGATATTGGATGTCATTATCATTATAGTATTCTTAAAATCCACTTTCCTGCCCAGGCTATCGGTAAGCATACCTTCATCCAAAACCTGCAGAAGGATATTGAAAATATCCGGGTGCGCTTTTTCAATTTCATCAAGCAGCACTACCGAATACGGTTTACGTCTTACTTTTTCTGTAAGCTGTCCGCCCTCTTCATAACCAACATATCCGGGAGGCGCGCCGACCAAACGCGATACATTGAATTTCTCCATGTATTCGCTCATATCTATTCTGATAAGGTTCTCTTCGCTATCGAACAGGAACCTTGAGAGAACTTTCGCCATTTCGGTTTTACCAACACCGGTTGGTCCGGTAAATATAAATGAACCTATAGGCCTGTTCGGATCTTTCAATCCTGCGCGTGTTCTGCGTATAGCTTTTGAAAGCTTAACGATCGCTTCATCCTGACCGATGATGAACTTCTTAAGCTCATCTTCCATCTTAACCAGCTTTTCGCTTTCAGATTGCGCTACGCGGTTTACGGGAATTCCTGTCATCATCGAAACCACGTCTGCAACATTTTCTTCCGTTACTTCGTGTACAATGCTCTGTGACTTAACTTCCCAGTCCAGCTTTGCCTGTTCGAGTTCGTTCAATAGGCGTTTTTCTTCGTCACGCAGCTTCGCTGCTTCTTCGAAGTTTTGGTTCTTTACAACCTGGTTCTTCTTACCTTTTATGTTCTGTATCTCAGTTTCAAGTGTTACAATATTTTCGGGTACCACTATATTAGCCAGGTGAACCCTTGATCCGGCTTCATCCATTACGTCAATAGCCTTATCCGGAAGATACCTATCGGTGATGTACCTCGAGCTCAGCTTAACTGCAGCTTCAAGCGCCTTTTCATGATATTTAACATTATGATGCTCTTCGTATTTGTGTTTGATATTGTTCAGTATCTGCATAGTTTCATCTTCCGTTGTAGGATCAACTATGATCTTCTGGAAGCGGCGGTCTAATGCGCCGTCCTTTTCGATATACTGCCTGTATTCATCAAGTGTTGTTGCACCAATGCACTGGAGGTCTCCCCTTGCAAGCGCGGGTTTGAAAATGTTCGATGCATCAAGCGAGCCTGATGCCCCGCCTGCGCCTACAATAGTATGAAGCTCGTCTATGAAAAGGATAACATCCTTTGCTTTTTCAAGCTCATTCATAACTGCTTTCATACGTTCTTCGAACTGGCCGCGGTATTTTGTGCCTGCAACCAGCGAAGCAAGGTCAAGCGTTACAACCCGTTTATCATGCAGAACACGTGATACTTTTTTCTGCACAATTCTGATGGCAAGCCCTTCAGCGATGGCGGTTTTGCCTACGCCGGGCTCACCTATCAGCACAGGATTATTTTTCTTCCTGCGGCTGAGTACCTGCGCAACACGTTCAATTTCTTTTTCCCTGCCAACGATTGGATCAAGCTTTTCATCCATTGCAAGCCTGGTAAGATCCCTGCCGAAGTTATCCAGCACGGGAGTCTTTGTCCTTTCGGGCTTCTTTTCCGAAGCTGGCGATTTCTGCTGCTGCGGAGATGATTTTCCGCTGAGGATATTTGAAAGCTCTTCCTTAACTGCTTCGTAGGTGATTCCGAACTGCTGCAATATTTGCGATGCAAGGTTGTCATCTTCCCTTAATATAGAAAGCAGAAGATGCTCTGTACCAATTACATCAGACTTGAAGATCTTTGCCTCAAGATATGTTATCTTTAAAACTTTTTCAGCTTGCTTTGTGAGCGGGATATTTCCCACAGTAAGAGTTGCACCGGACTGCCTGACCGTATCTTCTACAGTTTTTTTGATCTTGCCCACATCTTTTCCAAGATTGCGGAAGATCTTAATGGCAATACCTTCACCTTCACGGATAATACCGAGCAGAAGGTGCTCTGTGCCAATGTAATCATGCCCGAGTCGAATTGCTTCTTCCCTGCTTAACCTAATCACATCCTGCACCCTGTTTGAAAAATTACTATCCATAGTATATAGTTTATGTTTAATTACTAAATCCAACATCTTATGCCGGAATTTAGTTTCCTAAGGCTAAAATTACGCTTTAATTGAAAGATTTGCAATGAGAAGCTAAGTACATTGATTTAGGGGATATTTTGAAAATTCCGCTCAATATTGAGCCCAATATGCGGAAAACCGATAACAACAGACTAAGTGCGGCGTAAATAATTTGCGCTTTTGAAGCGGATTATAAATTCCGAGCCATTTTGACGGTTCAGTTCAACTTTGCCGCCCAATTGTTCAGAAAGTATTTTTACCAGCTTCAGCCCAAGTGAAGTACTGTTATTGAAGTCAATGCCCTCCGGTACCCCTACACCGTTATCCTTAATAGTCATGGTATAACATTGCGGCGAGTCTTCGGTTAAGTTAAGCAGTATCTTTCCTTCCTTCTTTCCGGGGAATGCATACTTCAGGCAGTTGCTGATAAGCTCATTTATAATTAGACCGCATGGAATTGAAGTATCTATATCTAAGTAAATGCTGCGGAACTCTATTACGGGTTTTACTCTATCAATACTTATTCCGTAAGTAGTGTAAAGGCTATCAACCAGGTTCTTCACGTAATCGTAAAACTCAATAACGGATATATCTACAGAACGGTAGAGCTTTTCATGAATCAGCGCCATTGTTTTGATCCGGTTCTGGCTTTCCGAAAACAGGCTGAGTATTTCTTTGTCACCTATGTGCGCAGATTGCAGCTTAATCAAGCTTGATATGATCTGCAGGTTATTTTTTACCCTATGATGTATTTCTTTTAGCAGAAGCTCTTTTTGTTTCAATGAAGATTCGATGGTATTTTCATACTTCTTGCGATCTGTGATATCGCTGTGAAGTCCAATTGAGCCTATAATATTCCCATCGAGATCCTTAAGCGGTGCGCCGGATATTTCTACCCACATTACCTCGCCAGTTTTCTTGACCATCTGGACTTCGTACCTATCTGCGAAGCCGTGGCTGCGAAGCTTAATACGCTCACGTGCAAATTCCCTGTAATCCTGATGGATCAGCAAATCGCCCGCATTTGCACCCATCAGCTCTGATTTACTGTAGCCGAACATTTTAATGGCATTATCGTTAACAAACAAGATCTTATCATCATTATCTACGTACAGAATCACTTCGCTCATATTTTCAATAAGCGTACGGTATTTCTGCTCGCTATCCATTAACGCGTGCTGCGTTCTTTTCAGCTCGGTAATATCGTAAGCTACGCCCAGAACGGCAGACTCTCCCTGAAAATTTATAGCGGTACCGCTGTAATCGAGCCATTTTTCATTTCCGTATTTATCAAGAATCTTCACTTCGTATCTTGAAGGCTGTATTTCACCTTTCAGCCTTGCAATGCCTCGCTCTTTTACAAGCTCGCGGAAATCGGGGTGAACAAGCTCCCAGAAATTCTTGCCGATCATTTCTTTGACAGAATAGCCCGTAATGTTCTTTGAGTATTCGTTGCCATAAAGGAATGTGCTATCTGAATAAATGAAGATCGCTGCAGGTACAGATTCAGTAAGTCTGCGGTATTTATTTTCGCTTTCGCGCAGCGCACGCTCGGCATTAATACGTTCGGTTATATCAACATGTATTTGGTCGATTGCATAAGGCACACCATTATCATCCAGCTCGGCATAATAATAGACATCCAGCCAAATGGTTTTGCCTTCGCGGTTTATGATGCGGTACATGTAGCGGAATGTATCCTTAAAATTGCTGTCACACCATTTTTCGTGTGCCTTCAGGAATCCATCAAGGTCATCTTTATGTATGCTGCCTAATATCTCTTCATCCTTAAGGGAATTAAATTCTTCGCGTGTATATCCTGATTGGCGTGTGAATTCCTTGTTCGCCAGCGCATATCCCTGTGTATCCTGCAGTACGCGCGTAAAAGAAATAGGCGCATTTTCAACTACCTTGGGGTAGCTGAATAGCGAAAAATCATACGCTTCGAGCTGTTTTTCAAGCTCTGTGATCCTTTTTTTCAGGGCTTCGTTTTCTGCCTGCAGTGAGATTTGCCTGTTTTCAAGAGTTTCAGTATCCATGGTGCTACATATTAATACTTATTTATCTTATTTTCTATAGCGATTTAAAAGATTGTAAAATAAATTAAAAATTCATTAAATTGCATTAATTCATCAATAAAACTCAATTTATATGGGACTTTTTAAAGAATTCAAAGAGTTTATTTCACGCGGGAATGTTGTTGATCTGGCCGTGGGTGTGATAATCGGCGCTTCATTCGGCAAAATTGTTACATCAGTTGTAAGTGATCTAATTATGCCCCCTATTGGAGTGCTTCTTGGCGGAATGAATTTCTCATCTCTCAGGATAATTTTGAAGCAGGCAACTACCGATCCAACCGGCAAAGTAGTTGAGGCAGTTTCTATCAACTATGGGAATTTTATTCAAACGGGAATTGACTTTGTAATAATAGCTGCTGCTATTTTCGTTTTTGTGAAGGCGTTTAATTCTATGAAACGCAAAGAAGAAGCTCCCCCGCCGGCACCGCCAACAAAGGAAGAAATATTGCTCACGGAAATAAGGGATTTACTGGCGAAGAAATAATTTAGTCAAAAGGCAAAAGTGAGAAGTCAAAAAAAATTGTTGTATTATAAGTGGCACAGACACTTGTTGTGACCTTTAGAGCCATCTGTTTTTGTTTTTTGTCATTCCTGCGAAGGGAAAACTACGAGATATAGAAAAGCTCCTAATTTTTACTATTTTTCTCAAGTAATGCATATAATTTACTCATTCTTCTCAAAGTTAGCCTAAATTCGTATCCAAACTCAGGTAACAACTGTATTATCGGATTCTTTCTGGAAAACACTCTCAATGGATCATGCTTATGGTCTGGCAGTGGATATCTTGTATTTATTCCATATTTAGAAAAAATAAAAGCTGTCTCTTATACACATCTGACGCTGCCGACGACGGA
>JACSRQ010000024.1 GCA_014879675.1 Ignavibacteria bacterium | reverse complement strand
AGTTGCAAAAGAAGTTGAGCTTGAAGATCCCATTGAAAACATGGGCGCACAGATGGTAAAAGAAGTTGCATCCAAAACCAGCGATGTTGCAGGTGACGGAACAACAACAGCTACAGTTCTTGCGCAGGCTATCTACGCTGAAGGCGTTAAGAATGTTACAGCCGGTGCAAATCCAATGGATTTAAAGCGCGGTATCGATCTTGCAGTTGCAAAGATCATCGAAGGCCTGCAGAAGCTCAGCAAAAACATTGATAAAACCAGCAAGACTGAAATTGCTCAGGTTGGCTCAATATCTGCAAATAATGATAAGCTCATTGGTGAACTCATCGCAGATGCTATGATGAAAGTCGGCACAGACGGCGTTATCACAGTTGAAGAAGCAAAGGGCACCGATACAACAGTTGATATAGTTGAAGGTATGCAGTTCGATAGAGGCTACCTTTCACCTTACTTCGTTACTGATGCTGATACAATGGAGTCAGTTCTCGAAGATCCTTACATCCTCATCTACGACAAGAAAATTTCGACAATGAAAGACCTGCTTCCTATATTGGAAAAAGTTGCACAGGCAGGCAGAACAATGCTTATAATTGCTGAAGATCTTGAAGGCGAAGCATTGGCAACACTTGTTGTAAACAAATTAAGAGGTACACTCAAAATAGCTGCTGTAAAAGCACCGGGATTCGGCGACAGGCGTAAAGCTATGCTTGAAGATATCGCAGTTCTCACCGCCGGTACAGTTATCAGCGAAGAAAAAGGCTACAAACTCGAAAACGCAACTGTATCATACCTTGGAACAGCTAAAAAAGTTGTTATCGATAAAGATAACACTATTATAGTTGAAGGTGCTGGAAAAAGCGATGATATTAAAAAACGCGTTAACGAGATCAAAGGTCAGATCGAAAAGACAACCAGCGATTATGACAAAGAAAAGCTCCAGGAAAGGCTTGCAAAGCTTTCAGGCGGCGTTGCTGTATTAAAGATCGGCGCAGCTACTGAAGTTGAGATGAAAGAAAAGAAAGCAAGGGTTGAAGACGCTCTGCACGCAACACGCGCAGCAGTTGAAGAAGGTATCGTTCCGGGCGGCGGAGTTGCACTCATCCGTGTATCAAGCTCGCTTGATAAGCTCAAAGGCGATAACGAAGACCAGAGGATCGGTATTGAGATCATAAGGAAAGCAATTGAATCTCCGCTCAGGCAGATAGTTGAAAATGCCGGCGTTGAAGCATCGGTAGTTATCAACGAGATCAAAAAGAACAAAGATGACTATGGATTTAATGCTTTGACCGAAGAATACCAGAACCTGATAAAAGCCGGTGTCATTGATCCTACAAAAGTAACAAGGGTTGCGCTTGAAAACGCGGCTTCAGTTGCTTCGATGCTGCTCACCACCGAGGCTGTTATCTGCGAAAAACCTGAAAAGGAAAAACCGGCTCCGATGATGCCTCCGGGCGGCGGATACGGCGACATGTATTAATTCAATTAGGAATTAGGAATTACGAATTAAGCCCCGGCAAATGCTGGGGCTTTTTTTATGAATTCCGGACTACGAAAACTTACGGTGTTTTACAGTAGATTTTGACCTACAGTCCAAATGTATGAAATAGTTAACAAACTTTTGTTGTATTACTTTTGGAATGTTAAGCTAAATGAAAGTCAGGGTTTTTTTAACTCAGATTTTGTATATTTATAGTGAAAGGATTGAATTATGGTTTTAGTCGATAAAAAACAGGTTACAATTTCCAGAAAAGCTTGGGATATTCTTAAAAAAGACAAAGACTACAAAGAGCTTTTGGAAGTTATCGAAGAAACAGCAGAACTTGAAAAGGCTAAAAAAGAGTCTAAGTATTTTATCAAACTGGAAGATTACCTGAAACAACGTGATCTAAAAGAAAAAGTAAAGAAAATTCAACCTAAACGGAAACGTGTATCAGCTCAGCATAAATAATTCCGTTCAGAAGCACCTTGATAAAATCAGTTACATTGAAGTCAAGCGAATATCCTCTAAGTTACTTCAATTGAAAAATAACCCAAGACCAGCCGGCTGCAAAAAACTTCACAATGAAAAAGGTTACAGAATAAGAATCGGCGACTACAGAGTATTATATGAAGTTGATGACAATAAAAAGTCTATCGTTATATACAAAATTGCACATCGCAAAGAAGTATATAGGTAATACTATCAGACTCCTGAAGTCTTATCATATTGTGCCACTGACTTTCGCTTTCTGAAAGTTTAGCAGCTTCCTTCCTGCCGCAGGAATAGTGATTGATATTCAAACATTGCAAGTCGAATTGCCGATTCGAATGCCCAAAATAGTGTTTCGGGCTAAAGATTTAAACTCCCCAGCCCCTTGACTGCCATAGCAGTTTCGGGGAACTACACCTGCAGTCAAGGGGCTGGGGAGGGGTCTCAATTTCTTTTTCTTGGCGTATATTCTCCTGTTGATTCAATTGGAACAGCATACTCGCTATTCCAGCTCGTATAAAAAATATCTCGCACTCGTTTTGTAAACTTCCCGCTTTCCACAACCAATCCAACATTTCTGGATTCATAAAAATAGCCATAGCTCATATTGCTGGTACCTATCCACGTATAATCATCGGCAGTGATGAATTTGCAATGCTCCACCCTTGCGAATGGGATAAATCCGCCGGAATATTCCGGTATAGCGGTATATCTGACCTCGAATTTCGGGTTTTGGATCAGATCTTTAAAATGTTCCACGGCGGTTTTGCTTAGATTCCAGTCTGATACCAGCAGCTTCACCTTCACTCCCCTCTTGCTAGCTGCAATTAAAGCTGTATCGACTTCTTCCCAGTAGCCATCTTTAGTTATGGGATTGTAAGAAAGGAATTGAAGGGTGATCTCTGATTTAGCTCCGGCTATCATTTCAACAATTGAAGATAAATCCCATTTCGAATAATTATCTTCAAAAGAATATTTTTTTGGACTGAATACAGCAATAGGGTTAATGGTATCATAAAGAGTTGTATAGATCAACTGGCTGTTTTTTCTAACCGCATAAACAATTGTTGAATCAGTGATCCAATTTCCCCCATCATTATATAAGGCATAATCCCAATCCATATTAAATATGCTCAGGTATTTCAGAGCTATTGATGATTCAATTCTAACTCCCAGTTCATGAATATGCTTCAGTGCCCGCCAGTCAAAGTTTTGCGAGCCAAGAAAAACTTCTTTGTGGTCAACTATGAAATATTTGGAGTGCTGGATTCCGCCTGTCAGGCTCTTAATATCAATTTTGCGGACCTCAATATTATCATACTTATCAAGATCATCGGCCGTTTCGGGGTAGGTTTGATACATACCTGCATCAATGATAACCCGAACTTTTACTTCCCTGTTTGAAGCTGCGATTATTGCATTCAGCACCGTATCAAGCGGCTCACCTTTTTCATTGGAGATGTAGAATTGTTCTATGTCCAGTGTCTTTTGCGCGGAGTTTATCATCTCAAGCCATATTTCAAGGGTATTGCGGATATCGGGATTATCGAGGGTTGTTTCAACGGGAATGCTCTCGACTAGCTCGATGTTATTGACCTGTGAAAATAATGCGGTTGATGAAAGCATCAACGACACAATTGTAATATAGATTTTGGCTTTGTTCATCATCTGGATTCCCGCCTTCGCGGGAATTTTTAAAAAATTATTTCCTTGGATTTGTAGGTCTTATCTCAATCTCACCCAGCATTGCATTGCCGGGTAGTGATGCGGCGAGGAGTATCGTTTCGGCTATATTATTAGCGCTCAAGACTGATTCCTTAGATGAACTGAGCGTAGTTTGTGATTCTGCCCTGAAGAAATCTGTAGCTACACTGCCCGGACAAATGGCGCATACGCGGATGTTATACTGCCGAACTTCAAGCATTAATGCGCGGCTCAGACCCATTACCTGTCTCTTATACACATCT
>JACSRQ010000093.1 GCA_014879675.1 Ignavibacteria bacterium | reverse complement strand
ATGGTGTAACTGGCAACACGCCTGATTCTGGATCAGGAAAGTCTAGGTTCGACCCCTAGTCGGGCAACTAAAAAAAGGCCGTCTAATTCAGACGGCCTTTTTTTTATACAACAACCTGCGAGCTTATCTTAGCAGGATCATCTTCTTAGTATCGGTAAATTGTTCTGTGCTTAGCCTGTAGAAATATATGCCGCTGGGATACTCTGCAGCATTCCATGTTACTTCATACGAACCCGGAATAAGATCCATATCAATGATAGTTTCTACCTGCCTGCCTAAAACATCATAAATTGCAAGATTAGTTTTTACTGATCCGTTAGATGAACCGCCTGGTATATCAAATTTTATCTTCGAAGCCGGGTTAAACGGATTCGGATAATTCTGGTACAATGCGTATTTATCAGGTATGATTGATAGTTCATTCCGGTTCAATACCGGCCTATCCAGCGCATAGGTCACAAACACTCTCACAACAGTACTGCTACTCTTACCTCCCTCTTCATAGACTCTCCAGAAATAAGTTGAATATTCATCAAGCATTGCTGCCGGCAGCTCTACAGAGCCGGATGTGATATTCTTCTGCACCAAAACCAATTCTTCAAACAATGTATCTTTACATACCTCAAGAGAATAATTATATCGTTTATCCCCTGTTTCTTGTACCGGCAGATCGAGAGTAAAGTTCTTAGCGGGTACAGAAGTGAGATCACCACCCGGTACTATTTTGGTGAAGAAATTGTAGGTAGCCGAATACCCGCTTGAATCCGATGAACCCAGAGTTTTTACTCTCCAGAAGTATCTCGAGTTATAGGCAAGTATTCCAGGAGGAGTTAGGTATGCTGTATCATTAACATATTTGTCTATCCACAAAACTGCGAAGCTGGAGTAAGCAGATACCTGCAATCTGTATTTAACCGCTCCCGGAGTGTTCGACCAGTCAAACAGTGTGGTAACAGCAATTCCGGTATCTCTTAGAACCGGGTGACGAAGAACAGGAGGTGCAACGGCAGCTACTGTAGTGAAGCTCCATGAGGAACTAAATGTGCTCCAGGAACTTGAGGTTTTTACACTCACCCGCCAATAATAATTGGTGTTATTACTCAGCACGCCTGCAGGAATTGTATATGCAGAAGTAACCAGCCCGCTGTCATCAGATACGAGGGTAGTAAATCCACTATTTGAAGATATCTGAATTCTGTATTTGACAGCTGATGCCGCATCGCTCCAGTCAAACACCGCAACCAACGGAACGCCTGTTGCGCCGTTTACAGGAGATATCAGAACCGGCGGTTGCGGAGGAGGTATTATCTGCGTGAAGAACCGGTACGCTGATTGGTAGCTTCCCCATCCTGCAGCATTTTTAGCTTTTATGCGCCAGTAATAACCTGAGTTATATGCTAAAATTCCCGGGCTCACCTGGAACTGAGAAATAGCTGAACTGCTGTCATCGATCCACAATACTGAAAAATTGCCATATGCAGAGACCTGTATGCGGTACTTCATAGCACCGGGTGAATCGTTCCAGTCAAACACCGGTGTAACCGGGATCTCCGCTGCACCGTATGCTGGCGAGATAAGTATAGGCGGAGCCGGCGGCAATCCGCTCAGTGTTGTGAATTTCCACCATGCGCTGAAGCCGCCCCAGCCAATTTCATTCTGAGCTTTTACCCGCCAGTAATAAACCGAAGCGCCGCTCAATCCGCTGAGCTGTTTTGTTGTATCGGTTAATAATGAGTCCTTAATAATCCCCGCAAGGGAAACAGTATCACTGCAAATTTCGAACCAATAGTTTTGGATAGCGTCTGTGCCGGTATTTCCGCTTATGGAGACCTGCCTTGAAACACCCTCAAACAAGTTCTTAGTATTTGCAAATGTAACTGCTAACTCCGTTGCCCCCCGCCATGTAAATGTGAGGTTCAGGGGCTGTTCAACTGCGTTATTCACCGGGCTGCTTAGAACAACAGGTGAAGGTACGCTTATTGTCCGGAAGCTCCAGCCCTGTGAGAAATTGCCCCATGATAAAGTATTCTTAGCGGCTATTCTCCAATAATATAGTGTATTTGGGTTGAGAATTCCTGATGCCACAGTGTAACTTGATACAGCTACGCTGCTGTCATCAAATATCAGGCCGGTGAATGCCGGAGATATGGATACCTGCACCCTGTATTTTGTAATGCCGGATACATCATTCCAGTCTAACGTTGGAGTTAAAGCAATACCCGTAGCTCCGTTTGCCGGGTTAACCAAAACCGGTGCCTGGGGCGGAGGATTTATTAAGGTAAAAAATCTATAAGGAGCCTGGTAATTTCCCCAGCCCATATCATTTTTTGCCTTCACACGCCAGTAATAACCTGAGTTATACGCAAGAATACCCTGATTTACCTGGAACTGTGAAACGGAAGAACTGCTGTCATCTATCCACAAAACAGCAAACGAACTATAAGCCGAGACCTGTAAACGGTACTTAGCTGCACCGGGTGAATCGCTCCAATCCAATAGCGGAGTAACCGGAATTTCTGCCGCGCCGTAAGCAGGTGTAATAAGTGCGGGCGGAGCAGGAGGCAATCCGCTCGTTGTTGTAAATTTCCACCATGAACTGAACTCACCCCAGCCAATTTCATTCTTAGCTTTTACGCGCCAATAATAGTTGGTTAAGGTTGAGAGTGTATTTACCTGCCTTGTCGTATCAGTCAAAGAAGAATCACGGAGTATCCCGGATTGAGAAACGGTGTCTGCTGTTAATTCAAACCAATAGCCGAGTATAGCATCTGTACCGGAACTGCCTGTCATGAAGTTTTTGTAACCGCCAACATTCCGTATTGCGGTTTTTGAATTTGTAAGGCTCTCAAAACCCTTGCTCCAAACAAAAGTAATATTGAGAGGCTGTTCAATTGAATTATTTGCCGGATTTAATAATGTCACCTGCAGCGGAATTCCGGATGTTGTAAAACTCCATACCTGTGAGTAATTGCCCCATGATAAAGAATTCCTGGCAGCAACTCTCCAATAGTACTGAGTATTTGTGTTTAGAATTGCCGGAGCTACTGTATAACCTGAAACGGCCAAACTGCTGTCATCAATTATCAAGCCGGTGAATGAAGGAGATGTTGATACCTGCACTCTGTATTTTGTTACAAGTGATATATCATTCCAGTCTAACACCGGAGTTAATGAAACACCTGTTGCCCCATTTGTTGGTGAAACTAAAACGGGTGCCTGCGGCGGCGGATTAACCAATGTGAAGAACCTGAATGGTGATTGGAAGTTTCCCCAGCCCAGATCATTTTTTGCCTTAACGCGCCAGTAATAACCCGAGTTATAAGCCAGAAACCCCGGGCTAACCTGGAATTGTGAAACGGATGAACTGCTGTCATCAATCCACAATACCGCAAATGAACTGTATGCTGATACCTGTACGCGATATTTTGTCACTTCAGGTACATCAGTCCAATCAAGCAATGGTGTTACCGGAATATCATAGCTCATATAAGCCGGTGCGAGCAATGCGGGCGGCGCAGGCGGTGCACCGCTGAATGTTGAAAACTTCCACCAAGAAGTGAAATTACCCCAACCCGAGGCGTTACCGGCCTTGACCCGCCAATAGTATGAAGTTAGTGCGGTCAGTCCATTTACCCCTTTGTTAGTATCAGCTAAAGTTGAATCTAAATAGAATGCGGCGGGTGTATTGGTATCCGTAGTCAATTCAAACCAATATTTGTCAGCCGGGTCATCTCTCATGCCCAAGCGATCGCTGGCTCTTTCTTTAAATGTGTTCTTTTCTGAGCTGCTTTTTTTGAGAAAGACATTTGATATCACTTCCGGTGCATTAGTCCATGAGAAATTAATGTTAAGAGGCTGTCCCGTTGCATTATTGAGCGGTGATACAAGCAGTACCTGCGGAGGTATACCTATGGTAGTAAAGCTCCATACAGCCGAAAACGAGCTCCAGGACGAGCTACCTTTAACTGCTGTTCTCCAGTAATACCTGCTGCCAACAGCCAAAATTCCTGCGGGTATTGTGAACTCTGAAGTTGTGATACTGCTGTCATCGATCAGCCTGCTGCTGAAATCCGCAACACTTGTTACCTGCAATCTGAATTTTGTGCTGCCGCTGATATCATTCCAATCCAGCAATGGTGTCAACGAAATTCCCGTGATGCCGTTTGCGGGTGCATTCAGCACAGGCGCGGCAGGAGGCGGAGTGATCTGAGTGAAAAACCTCAATGGAGATTGATAGTCTCCCCATCCCGAATCGTTTTTAGTCTTAACCCGCCAGTAATAGGCCGAGTTATACGCCAGGATCCCGGGCAAAACCTGATATTGCGATGTTACAGAAGTACTGTCATTTATCCACAAGACCGAAAAAGTACTGTAAGCAGAAACCTGCACCCTGTACTTAACTGCGCCGGGTACATCACTCCAATTCAGCAATGGTATAACCGGAACTTCAGTTTGATTGTAAACCGGTTCGAGCAATACCGGGGCACCGTTGGAGGTAGTAAATTTCCACCACGGACTAAACTCTCCCCAACCAAGATCATTATGTGCTTTAACGCGCCAATAGTAACCCGTCGAAAAAGTAAGGCCGCTGATAGTTTTCACAGTATCGGTTAATAATGAATCTTTCATCAATTGTAATAGATCATTAGTATCGCGTGTAATTTCAAACCAATAGTTTCCGGGAAGCTGCTTCAGGGATTTACTGAACAGGGTAAGGTTTTCTGATTTCCTGCCTGCAATGTTTTCAGACATTTTGGAGGATGATGCTGCAAACCAATTAAAACTAAAAATGGTTGGAATACCTGCAGCATTATTCGCCGGGTAATTCAAAGTTACCGGGTTTGGTGCGCCGATGGTTCTGAACCTGAATATCTGTGAGAAGTCACTCCATGAAGATGTATTTTTTGAAGCGACACGCCAGAAGTATCGCGTATAGCCCTGAAGAATTCCCGGCTGAACATCATAATTTGAGGCTGTGATAGTGGTATCATCTATCAGTAAACCGGAAAAGAGAGAATCAGCGGAAAGCTGAATTCTGTAGCTGACAGAATTCTGTGCATCCTGCCAGTCAAGCTGCGGGGTTAATGATTGCGCAGTTGCACCATCTGCCGGCTGCAACAAAACCGGCGGCGGATTTTGCTGACCTGCCACATTTGTAGTTCTTAAAACAGAATTACCGCATAGCAGCCAGCCGTATTTGTTATCAATAAAAGTAAATTCACTTCCGGCGTGTGGACCTTTATACTGAACTTCCCAGTTCACTCCGCCGTTGCTTGTTCCAATTACAACACCCTCACCTGCCAAAGTACAAGCAACCCAACCTGTATCTTTGTTTGCAAAATATACGTCATTGTATGACGTCAGATCAGTTAAGGGGTACAATCTGAACCAGCTGCTGCCATTATTTGTTGATTTGAAGAACTTGTTTTCACCAACGGCGTAACCTGTATTATCATCATTAAAACTAATTCCTGTAAGATTGACATTTTCGCCTACATCAAGCCTGGCCATACTGCGATACACTATTCCCTGTGCACCAACGGTCCATGCATTGTTTTTTCCTCCTCTAACTCTGTTTAAGGGTATTGTATGATATAATAGCGGGTCTACTCCAATTCCAAGAATTGCGGAATAGGTATATTGTACTGTTCCAAAAGTTGTAAGCGAACCAACATAAACTAAACCCTCTACAGTAGCAGCTACCGACCTAATATTACTGCCTTGGTAGTTTATATATGCCATCGGACCCCAGTAAACTCCCCCATCTCCAGTCGACCATGTCGGGTAATTCATACCACTATGTGGACCTGATGCAATATATCCATCGGTTGGGTTCGTGAAAACCATCGAGTGGGGAAACATCATAAAAGTACCTGAAACATAACTCCATGTACTTCCTCCATCAGTAGTTTTATATGTTATTGCTGTACCAGAGTTATCTGAGACCAGATATCCAATTGAAGTATTAGGGAAAGAAATTGCAGAAATTCCACTCCCAACATTGATCGCAGCAACTTCCCAAGCGTATGCCGCAGGAACTGTGAAAAATTTCCACCAGCTGCTGAATGTTCCCCAACCCATAGCGTTTTTTGCTTTTACCCTCCAGAAGTAAGCCCTCGAATTTGCCGGTAAATTTAAGATCTTTACAGTATCTGTTAATATTGTATCCCGCAATAAACCGGTCATAGAAACGGTATCTTCAACAAATTCAAACCAGTATGCAGAAATTGCATCACCGCTCTTCTGAATTGTTTTGTTATCAAACAAACTGTTTCCATATCCGTTTGTTGGTTTCGCTGTAATTTCTGAAGACCTGTTCCAAATGAAGGGTAAATTCGAGAATTGCTGGATAGAATTGTTCTGGGGTGATATCAGTACCGGAGCTTGAGGCGGGCCAACAACCGTAGTAAACTTCCACCAGCTGCTGAACTCTCCCCAACCAAGTTCATTATTTGCCCTGACGCGCCAATAATACTCTCTGGCCAAGCTCAATCCGGAAATAAATTTTGTAGTATCTAATACATTAATATCTGTGATCAAATCTGCCATTGTAACAGGATCAGTTGTCAGTTCAAACCAATATTTGTCTATTGCATCAATCGCATTTGTTTTATTCTTTTTTGCATCTAAGGTCCCAGTGCTTAACAAAGTCTCACTGGCCTTGTGCCACCTGAATGTAAGCGCTGTTGGAATCTCAACAGAATTATTTGCAGGGTAAGAAAGCAGAACAGGGTCAGGAATTGAGAAAGTTCTAAAATTCCACGCTTCAGAAAACGGTGTCCATCCGGCAGAAGTTCTTGAGGTTGTGCGCCAATAATAAACACTATTGTAAGTGAGTAATCCTGCGGGGATATTATATTGTGAAACGCTCAGTCCACTAACGTCAGCAATTACCGAATTGAAATTCAAGTCGGTTGAAACCTGGACTCTGTGTTCTAATGGATTTTGTATATCTTCCCAATCTAATGTTGGAGTTAGCTGCACACCTTCTGAATTAAAATGCGGTGACAGGAGATTTGGGATCTGTCCGCTCCAGGTATTAAAATAAAAAGGGTCAGAAAACGGGCCTTCACCTCCGGCTTTGTATGATTTAACTCGGTAATAATATCTTGAATTACCTGAGAGCCTGCCAAGTGGTACTGATATAGCGATATCTGAAGATGTTGAATCAAAAACAGTTGTGAGACAGCAAGCATCTGAGTAGACACGTAGTGTATAGCTGTTTGCACTGTCAATTCTGATCCAGAATATTCTCGGAGAGATCGAAATCTGAGTATCTGCATTCGTCGGAAACAATAAGGATACAGGAGGTAAAACAGCAGCTAACCGTGTGATCGGATATCCACCCGACTGCCAGATATACCCGCCGCCAATTACATGGCTACCCCAACAATAATTGGCGTTCAAACTAAAAACTGAATTCCACTGACTATTGCTCATGAGATAGCATGTATCTGTGAGAGGGAAACTTCCGAAATAGGGCGGTGGTGTATTTGAATTTATCGGACACTGCGTAGTTGCTCCCAGCACCACTGGCCCGCATATCCCGGCAATAGATACATACCATTGGAATGTTGGAGGATCTACGGAAACATGCGTACCAGGTCCAAGGGGCGGTGCAGCGCACATTTGTGAATAACCTGTGTTCGGGGTAGCTAGAACAAAAAAAAGAAATATTATAAAAGTCTGGATTGAGTTGGTTACAAGGTATGAATTGCGTAAACCGGGGTATAGCTTTTTCATCGCAGCCTCCTGTTTTAAAATTTAGGTACCGGATGAAAATGGTCTCCAATATTACTTCATATTAAACCCCCTATAAAGTCAATAATTTATTCGCGGCAATTAGTAGCTTGATACTATATGCAGCAGATTCTAAGCAGGATTAGCAAAACAGGCGCTGCTACGCTGTAGCAATAGGATTGTTTGCTCTACAGGATTTATTTATTTTATTCAAACGAACTTATATTTCCGTAACTTAATTTTAAATACTATGCCTGATCCAACACTAAATCTTGTACCGGTAGTTGTAGCAGGGGTTTTGAATATGATAGTCGGTGCCTTATGGTACTCACCTTATGTCATAGGAAAGCTCTGGATGCGTGCTATGGGAAAAACTGAAGAAGAATTGAGGCAGGGATTCTCGCCAACATCAATGGCAATGACCTATATTGTAAATACAATTGCCTCACTCGTGTTCGCTTATGTGCTGGCGCACCTGATAAAATTCAGCAGTACCAATGACTTCACACAGGGTGTCATGATCGGCTTCTGGGTTTGGCTTGGTTTTGTGGTTACAACTGTTATTCCCGGCTATATGTATGAGGGTAAGCCTAAAATTCTGTTTTTCCTCTTCATAATTTACCAGCTTGTCTCAATTACATTAATGGGCGGACTTCTGGCAATCTGGTAGAACTAATATAAAACTACCCATGTTTTAGTGTGTAGGGAATACTAATACTAAAAAGGAGGTTAACATGCGTCCTCTCATATTTTCAGTAATTTTGCCGTCACTGCTTCTGGTAAGCGGATTGATCATGATCCTATTGAACTTTAATTATGGCGGAATATTGATCGGGGCGGGCATCATTTGGCTCGTCGTAAGTTTTCTGATCGAGTATAAGGATAACGAGTCACAGCCCCTGGGTATGGGCCGCGGCAGAAAAAGGTAACTTCACAGATCAAAGTACAGCCGCATAAATTACTATAGGCCTGTTCCGGAGAACAGGCTTTTTCTATTGTGGAAAGTTTTTCGTTTACCCTCATATTCACTTTCCGGTATTTTCAATTTTCTTTGAGTATGTGTCCTATTGAGCGGACTCAGAACTAAAAAAAATGGTTAATTTGGATAAAAATCATAGTTCAAAATGATACAGATTATTTTTTTCCGAACTTTTATTATGCATCTTTGCAGTGTAAAAGGCTCGGTATTCTTAAAGAAATGCTCTCTTAAACGAGCGAAAAAGGCTGACGGGTATATTTAATAACTAAATTAATAACTCTAAGTAATCAATAAGTCGTTCTTAATGGGTTGAAACGGCTTTCCGATCAAAACAGCCTGGTTCCAATGTGAACTGAAAACTGTCAAAAGAAGACCCGGTCTGTTTCATCTTTAGATTAAACCTTTCAAACAAATGGGATCCAGTCGGGTCCCATTGTTTTTTATATGACCCCTATCATTTTTGCCCTGTTTCAAGCAAATAAGACTCGAATAAAGGTGATAAATATCATATTTCTACATGATACAGGTAATAGGATTTGCTGACGCCTTGTGCCATTTTTGTATAAAATCCATAACTATCTAAAACACTGAAGATGGAAACAACGACCCCAAAAACAGCTCAAAAAGAAAGAAAAGTAAAAGGGATGGTCGAGATTGATATCCAGAAATGCAAAGGCTGTGAAGTTTGCAGAACTGCATGCAAAGAAAATGCTCTGGTACTATCAGACACTATCAATATCAAAGGTTACAGGTACATAATCGCAAATAATGATGCATGCACAGGTTGTGTTAATTGTGCGCTTGTTTGCCCCGATGCGGTTATAACGGTTTACAGAACCAATCCCAAAAAAGGCGGCAAAAAAGAAAACATAACGCCTGAAAATATTAAGGAAGAGATCAAATCGATCATAACTTCACCTGCATATGACGACTTAAGCCATATGGATTATATTTAAAAAAATTCAGCAATAACTTTAAGCAATATGGAAACCAAATTAATGAAAGGAAATGAAGCACTCGCCGAAGCTGCCATACAGGCAGGCTGCGATGCTTATTTCGGATATCCAATAACCCCGCAATCAGAAGTGCTTGAATACCTCGCACTTGAAATGCCAAAACACGGCAGGATCGTTCTGCAGGCGGAAAGTGAAGTTGCATCAATAAATATGGTTTACGGCGCTGCAGGAGCAGGCTTCCGTTCTATGACCAGCTCTTCATCACCGGGCATCAGCCTTATGCAGGAGGGCATCTCTTATATAGCAGGTGCAGAGCTCCCATGCCTCATCGTGAATGTTAACCGTGCAGGCCCGGGTCTTGGAACAATTCAGCCCGGACAAGGCGATTACTTCCAGTCAACAAAAGGCGGCGGACACGGTGACTACAGGCTTATCGTACTTGCACCGTCATCTGTCCAGGAAATGGCTGATTTTGTTTTCCTCGGCTTTGACCTCGCAGATAAATACCGTAACCCTGTATTGATACTTTCAGACGGCGCTATTGGCCAGATGATGGAAAAAGTTACTTTCGGAAAATTCAAACCGAAAAAGATAGATAAACCCTGGGCTACCACAGGCAAAACAAAGGACCGTGAAAGAAATTACATTACATCACTTCACATCCAGCCTGAAAAGCTTGAAATTCATAACAGGAAGCTTGTTGCAAAATATGAAGAGATAAAGAAGAACGAAGTAAGATTTGAGGAAATACATACAGAAGACGCAGAGTATATTATTGTTGCATACGGGTTATGCGCCCGCATTTGCCACAAAGCAATAAACATTGCAAGAGAAAAAGGGATCAAGGTTGGTATGTTACGGCCAATTACACTCTTCCCGTACCCGAGCGAAAGGCTTCATGAACTTGCGGAAACAGCCAAGAGCATGCTTACCGTTGAGCTTAACGCCGGACAGATGGTTGAAGATGTAAGGCTTGCAGTGAACGGCAAAGTACCTGTTGAGTTTTACGGCAGAATGGGCGGAATGCTTCCTAACCCTGAAGAAATTGTAGAAAAATTAGAGAACTTAATTCATAACAATCATGCAATCTGAAGAACACTTGCTGGTAGATGAACAGCTTATAACGGTTAAAGATCCTGATACAGGAAAAGAAACTGACACCGTATTGACTGATATTGAGGTTCCGGCAAAACCGAGATGCCTTGATGATGAATACGAAATGGTTTACCATAAACCAAAAACTATGGTTGATGTCAGTATGCACTATTGCCCGGGCTGCGCACACAGCCAGTTCCATAAACTTATTATGGAAGCTGTTGACGAGCTGGGAATCCAGGAACAGACCATCGGTGTAGCACCGGTTGGCTGCGCTGTATTTGCATATGACTACATGAATATCGATATGAGCGAGGCTGCACATGGCAGGGCTACTGCCACAGCAACCGGTATCAAAAGGCTCATGCCTGATAAGTATGTTTTCACATACCAGGGCGATGGTGACCTTGCGGCAATAGGAACAGCCGAAACGATCCATACCATTAACCGCGGCGAAAACATCGCAATTTTTTTTATGAATAATGCGGTTTACGGAATGACAAGCGGACAGATGGCGCCTACAAGTCTTGTTGGAATGAAAACCACAACGAGTCCTACAGGCAGAAATGTTGCCGACTATGGGTTTCCTATCAAAGTTTCTGAGCTGATTGCGCAGCTTCCCGGTGCATTTTATGTAACGCGCCAGGCAATGCACAATCCAACCGCAGTACGTAAAGCTAAAAAGGCAATATTGAACGCGTTCAAATACCAGAAGCTTCATAAAGGAACCTGTTTTGTTGAAGTTATCGGCAACTGCCCTTCAAACTGGAAGTTGACCCCGGTTGAAGCGAACAAATTCATTGATGAATCTATGGTGAAGACCTTCCCTCTCGGCGATATAAAGCTGCCGAGCACTGAAGATCTGAAATTACTTGAACAGGAGAAATAGTCATGTTAGAAGAACTTATAGTAGCAGGATTTGGCGGACAGGGTGTACTCTCAATGGGAATGACCCTTTCGTATGCGGGAATGATCGAAAATAAAGAAATATCATGGATGCCTTCTTACGGTCCTGAAATGCGCGGCGGAACAGCAAACTGCATCGCCATTCTTTCGGATAACAAGATAAGCTCCCCGATAATTACATACTTTGACTCGGCAATAGTACTTAACCAGCCTTCAATGGATAAGTTCGCTGAAAAAGTAAAACCGGGCGGATTGCTAATTTATGAATCATCCAATATCACTCATCCAAGCACAAGAACTGATATCGAGATATTCGGAATACCTGCAGCAACAGAAGCTGTTAAGATGAAAAATCCGAAGATCATAAATATGATAATGCTTGGTGCATATCTTGAACGGAAACCGGTTGTAAAAATTGAATCCGTAATAGAAGCGCTTAAAAAAGTGCTGCCCGAAAGATATCATAATCTGCTGCCCATTAACAAGCAGGCTTTGGAAAGAGGCGCAGAGCTTGTTGAAAAAGAAATGATCAATCTTGGAGAGGCGTTTTAGATTTACAATTTGAAATAAAAGGGGGCTGTCTTAAAAGTGCTTTGTCATCCCTGCGAAGGCAGGGATCTTGAGAAATTTTGTACTTCATTTTTCATAGACATAGCTTTTTAGACAGCCTCTTTTTGTTAAGAAAACTACATAATAGAGAAAGATCAGTAAAAAAAGATTAACAATTGACATTAGTCATATATTAATTCTCTTTTTTTGAGCATAATTGTAGCAGAAAGGTTTAACATCATGAATCTATTTACGAAAACAGCATTATTGCTCTTTGCACTTTACTTTTCCGCCTGCGGTAATGATACCAACCCGGTAATAGAAAACCAGCAAACCGGCGACTATGTGAAAATATACACCGCCGAGCAAGGTGCTAATAAATTTGAAGTCTGGAGCGCTTCTGCCTCTGCTTTTTCTTACGGATATAATGATATCGGATTTAAAGTGTTTGTAAATAATACCGAGCAGAACCAGGGATTCGTAAAATTTCACCCGGTAATGTACCACGGACTTGGCGGCCCTAACCACTCTACCCCGGCCAGCAGCATGTTTAGTTACGATGCCGGGAAATCTCTTTTCACAGGTTATGTAATATTCATGATGTATGATACCGCCGCATTCTGGACAGGCGACTTCAATTATAATAACCAGGCTTACATTGATTCATCCATATTTTCGATCAATCCCTCTTCCGGCACTTTGATATACTCGTGGGATAACACAACTTTGCAGAAGACAATGTTCCTTACAATGATTTCCCCCACTGCACCAAGGGTTGGATTGAACCAGGTAGAAATGCTGCTCCATCAAACTCCTGACTTAAATACATATGAAGAGATCTCTGATGCCGAAATGTACATAAGACCATGGATGGAAACAATGGGGCATGGTTCAGCCAATAATGTTGATCCGGTGTACACTACAGGAGGGAAATATGTTGGCACCGTTAATTTTAATATGCCGGGTGAATGGTTTTTATATGATTCTATAAAAGTCGGCGGAAATTTTATAACAAACACCCCTCCCCCAAAATTTATTCTGGAGGTAAACTAGATGAAAAGAATAATTATAATTCTGCTGTTCATAGCAGCATCTGAAGCGGGTATTTTTGCATGCAATAGCTGTGGCGGCGGAACCGGCGACCTTGCCGTGCTTTCACTTGATGGGCTCGCATTGTTCAACATCGGATATTCCAGGGATATGTACACAGGCGTTTGGGATAAAGACGGCAAGTGGCTTAAAAGTGATTATTCTCAATCCCAGAACAGGATACTGACAAATGCAGCCTACAGGCTAAACAGGCATATCCAGTTCGCAGTTTCTCTGCCGTTTGTGTTCAATACAAGCAGCATTCCGGGAATGAAAAAAAATGGCGCTGGAATTGGTGATCTTACAATTGGCGGAAGATTCGAGATATTCCATGAGTTCCAGCCGAAAAAAGTAGGTAAAAAGCTGAAGCTGGATAGGACACTCCCCTATGCCGCAATTACATTCGGTTTGACGCTGCCAACAGGCAAGTCAGATGAAACAGCGGAAAATGATGTTGATATTACGGGCAAAGGATTTTACACAACATCTCTCGGGATATCGCTTACCAAAAGTATAGTAAAGTCAAAGTTTCAGGTAATGGCTGATCTTGCCTGGCAGCACAGCTTTGAAAAAAAATATAGCAAGTACTTCGGCGAACCAATAAACTATGAATACCGCAAACAGCCCGGGGACAAGTTCAATTACTCTCTAACATTAAATTATATATTCAATAACTGGCACTCGGTTACACTTGGAGCATCTGGTTTTGTTCAGAATGAATACATAAAAAATGATACCAAAGGGATAAATTCAAATGAAAGAAGCGCCAACCTTGTAATTGCTTATACATATTATCCTTCTGTGCCATTAAGGATCACAACAACATTCAAAACAGGGCTTCCGGGAGATAACCTTGGCATCAATGCGCAGGGCTCCACAGGATTTAATGTTAGTTTAACATATTATATACCGCAATAAATGAAATATACAATATTAGTACTTTTAATAACTATTTTTTCTGCTCAGATATCAACTTTTGCGGCAGAAGCAGAAACACTACACATGGAAAAGACAATTAAGATCAAATGCACTGAAATGAGCTGTGACGCGTGCAAACGAAGCATTACTAAATCGATCAATATGCTTGAAGGTATTATCAAGCTTGATATTGACCTTGAAACAAAAATAATCACAGTCATTATAGATGATTCAAAAACTGAAGCTTTATCTGTACTTAATGCTGTTGTTGGCGCCGGTTATGAAGCTGAACTGGTGAACTAAGGTTTACCAATAATCCATATAACAAACAATTACTGAGCTATGCTGAACAATACGCTGGATAAAACATTTTACCCGGCTTCAATCGCTGTACTTGGCGCATCATCGCGTGAAGGTACATTAAGCTGGGCACTGGTGAATAACCTGATAAAATACGGTTACAATGGGATGATATTTCCTGTTAATCCCAAAGCGGCATCAATTCACAGCATTAAATCATATCCCTCTGTAAACCATATCAAAGATGAAGTTGACCTTGCTGTAATAATGTTACCTAAAGATATGGTTTTAGACGCGATTGATGATTGCGGCAAGAAAAAGATCAAGGCCGTTATGGTTATTACCGCAGGCTTTAAAGAAACAGGAAAAGACGGTGCCAAGACGGAAACTGAGCTTATTGCCAGGATAAAAAAGTACAAAATGCGATTGATAGGCCCGAACTGCATGGGACTCATCAATACCAATCCAAATGTGAAGATGAACTGCACCTTCGTCCACGGGACCCCAATACCAGGCGGTATAGGTTTTGTTTCTCAAAGCGGAGCTTTGGGAGCCGCAGTATTAAAAACCGTTCAGCAAAATGATATCGGGCTTGCACAGTTTGTAAGTATTGGGAACAAAGCAGATGTATCAGGTAACACCGTACTGGAATATTGGCGGCAGAATGATGATATAAAAGTAATTACCCTTTACCTCGAGTCGTTTGGCGACCCCAGGAAATTTATGGAATTGACCCGCAGCATCACCCGCACAAAACCTGTTATAGCGATCAAATCGGCAAGAACAACCGCCGGTATGAGAGCTGCATCATCTCATACAGGTGCACTTGCATCAAGTGATGTGGTGGTTGATGCATTCCTTGAGCAAAGCGGCGTGATAAGAGTGAACACAACCGAAGAGATGTTTGATATTGCCAAAGCATTTGATATGGCAAACCTTCCTGCCGGTAACAGGGTTGGTATTTTAACCAATGCCGGAGGACCCGCAATACTTGCAGTAGATGAATGCGCCAATTGGGGGCTTGCCGTTCCCGAATTGACAGCGAAAACCAAAAACAGACTGAAAAAGATTGTTCCTGCCGAAGGTTCATTATCAAATCCGGTTGATCTGCTCCCTCCTGCAAATTCAGAAGTATATTCCCAGGCTGCAAAATTTATGCTGGAAGATGACAATATTGATTCTCTGATCGTAATAGTAGGCCCTCCGCTTATGCTTGATACACTTGAAATTGCAGAATCTGTTTGCAGAATCGTAAAAGGAACATCAAAAACTGTAATGCTTGTCATGATGTCACAGGACGATGTGATCCCACACCTTAAAGAAGTAATGCCTGAACATCCCCCGGTTTATCGTTACCCGGAGTATGCTGCCCGCGCAATATCGAGGCTGTATAGTTACAGGAAATGGAAAGAAAGACCGGAAGGAATTTACAGTAAATTTGATTCCGCCAAAAAAACCGTCTCAAAAATTGTTTCTAAATACCGCGGGAAGAAAAATGTATATCTGAACACTCAGGAAGTATCTGATATTCTTAATGCATACGGATTACCAATAGTCGGCTCTGTTTTTGCAAATACAACTTTTGATCTTATTCAAATATCCGACAAAATAAAATACCCTGTAGTACTTAAGGCAGTAGGAAGCAAGCTCATTCATAAATCAGATATGGGCGGTGTTGAGGTTGATATACACAATCCCGATGAACTGCTGAGATCTGCCGAGAAGATAACTTCAAAGCTGAAAGAAAAGAATTCGCTTCATCTGTTGGAAAAATTCCAGATACAGCCATTCGTGTCAGGCGGAGTGGAAACCATTCTGGGGATAACAAAAGATGAAAAGGCAGGCCCGATGATAATGTTTGGGCTGGGCGGAATTTTCGTCGAAGTGTTTAAAGATGTGAATTTTAAGCTTGTGCCCATTAATGATATAGAGGCAGCCGGAATGATACGCTCTATAAAAAGTTTTGAAATGCTTAAAGGTGTACGCGGTAAGAAACCCGTTGACCTCGAGTACATTGCAGAAAGTTTGTTAAGGCTTTCACAGCTAAGCAGCGACTTCCCTGAATTTGAGGAAATTGACTTAAATCCATTTGTATTTTTTGATGAAAAGGAAAAATGTAAAATTCTTGATGCAAGGATTAGGGTTTAAGTAAACAATTGTTTTTTTGTCACTTCCTTTTGTATCCGGAACAATATCTTGTTTTGTGTATTATATTTGTATAACAAATTGGAGGGAAATATGAGAACTCTAGTGCTTTTACTAGCAACCTTCATCCTGATAGTTTTTTTTGAGCAGTGTAACAACGATAACCAATTCCCTACGGCTGAAAACAACCCATTAACTGTAAGAGATTCGGCACAATTGGACCCGCTACCATGCTGTAATGCCGGCAAGCCACCAAATTGCAATCCATCATTTCAAATGGGGCTTTTTACAGATAACGGTGAAATAACCATATCCTGTGAATGCTGCAGAGAAGTATATGAATTTTATGGCAATCCGCGAAATTTATATGGAATTCAAATTCCTAGC
Organism: Ignavibacteria bacterium; assembly: GCA_014879675.1. GTDB lineage: Bacteria > Bacteroidota > Ignavibacteria > Tepidaquicellales > OLB5 > OLB5. The sequence continues at coordinate 2,216 of JACSRQ010000093.1, read as the reverse complement.
ACGATACTGGGAAGTTATGTGTGTATACCAAATATGTTGGAGTAAGAAAAATGAAAACTCTAAAACTTGTTCTAGTCCTTCTATTCTTCACTATCATGCCAACTTATTCTCAGTGGCAGTATATTGATATAAACAGCTCAATAGATAGATTGCAGGATATTAATGCTGCAGATAATCTCAACATTTGGGCAATCTCCAGATCAGTACCAACTTATGTTTTCAGATCAACAAATGGCGGGTTCTCCTGGTTGGCTGCAGGCAGCCTCCCCGAACAATCTTACTTCATTAGTTCGGTGAACGGTAACAACGCCTGGGTAAGTTCAGGAAGCGGTAATATTTATAAAACGAGCAATGGAGGCTTGAATTGGGTTGATCAGAATTACTCACCAAAGTCCTTCATCAATCACTTGCACTTTTTCAATTCGAATACGGGCTATTTTATTTCTGACGCAGTAAATGATACCGTAGGGTTTTTTTATACCCGGGATGGTGGAACGAATTGGAAGCGTTCAACTAATTCACCTCTGACTAACTATGCCGGATTTATGATAGAAAATACCATTGGCCAGCTTGATACTAATTTAATATGGATTTGCAGCAATACCGGAAGTGGGTATAAGTTTTTTAAACTAATGGGCGGATTTGAATCAACCTGGCAAGTATTTACCTATGCGCAAACGGGCTTTTTCAGGTATGCGGTTTTTAAAGACACTTTAAACGGATTTGCCGCAGATCAGAATAAGATAATTACAACTACAAATGGAGGCGCTAACTGGAATCTAAGCAGTTTGCCTCTGCCACCGGGTATAATTGTTGACATTTTTAGAGTACCGGGAACAAACTGGGTGGTTTTGGCTAAAGGTAACAGCATTAATATTAGCAAAGACTTTTGCCAAAGCTGGGCTCATACAAGCACTTTTGATTTGACCCCGGGATATGGCAGCGCTTATGATTCAAGCAGTATCTGGCTCTCATATTACTCTGGCAAAGGGCTTAAGTACAACTTCGGAGCAATTGGTATTGAAAACATTGGTAACAACGTTGCAGATAAATTTGATTTGAAGCAAAACTATCCAAATCCATTCAATCCTTCTACTAAAATAGGGTTTTCTATACCATCAAACACCGGCGATATTCAAGGAATTGCATTTTTGCAGGTATATGATGTTAGCGGTAAATTGATTGAGTCCCGGAGTTTTGACAAACTCGCCCGTGGCGTATATGAAGTTGATTTTGATGGCAGCAGATATTCTTCGGGAATCTATTTCTACAAATTGACTTCCGGCAAATATTCTGTATCCCGAAAAATGATATTGTTGAAGTAAAGTTTCTAAATTGTATTATACAAAAAGGGGATTTCGAATTGGAATCCCCTTTTTTGTATCGTTAGAAGATTTTTTCATTTTACCAGATTGAGGAAATTGACTTAAATCCCATAGCATTTTTTTGATAAAAAGGAAAAATGCAAAATTCTTGATGCAAGGATAAGAGTTTAAAAACACTATGGAGTGTTTCATGCCAAATCGAAAATGAGATTGATTGCTTTTTTATTCAGCAGCCAGCTAAAATGAAGTATAATAAAAGGCCCGAATCAAGACATTTAATTCGGGCCTCTTGATTAAAAAAGCAGAACTTTAATTGTTAACTATTATCTGAGCGTTTAACTGCTGAATACCGCTTCCACCAACAAATCCCCTTGCGAATACAGTATATATCTTTCCTGCTTCCAGGTTTACTCCGTTCAAGGGCAAAACAACGGTCAGTGTGTTGGCTAGCCTTACTTCAAGGTTGTAAGTTCCGGCATCAACGGGTGTGAAAGCGCTTTCCGGATCGGTAATGGTTTTGTTGAATGTCCGGTTAACAAACAACCCTGAACCTTGGGGCTGGCCGGCCACAGAAACATCTACTCCGGGGGCATTGGGAGAAAGGTGGATAAACCTTATGTGAGCTTTACCGGATGCCGGGGCTGTCAGATTATCTTTTACAACCAAGGGTGTAATTTTACTGACACTATCAATTGCAAAAATTGAAGAATTGGTATTTGCATCGAAAGTTAGATCTACCGGCCCAATCACCGTTGTGTTAGTTCCGGCCACATATACCTTTATGTTTCTCGAGCCGCTGTTTAACTGTAAATACGAAGTGTTTCCGGGAAAGCTGAGTGTATCTCTAACTTTTGTTCCATCAACATATATATCTGTCTCTTATACACATCT
>JACSRQ010000074.1 GCA_014879675.1 Ignavibacteria bacterium | reverse complement strand
ATTTTTCTTTCTTATATTTGTAGATATAAAGTTATGTTAATCAGTATGTAATCTAACTTTCATATGCTAGTTTTTGTGCTGCAGATTTTGTGTTGATTAACTGAAGTCTGAAATTGAATGAACAGGATTTGAATGCAATTGCTATCTAATAACATAAATATTACTCATTTTTCTGAACCTGCTGTGTATGTTCTTTCTCAGTGTGGTGCCGAAAACGCCGTCAAATTTTCGATTTTCGGAGATGTAATCTTTGCTGTAAAGAATTCTCTCTATAAGAAGCCCTGATGAAAAAAGAGATATTCTACATTTCGAATTTGGTAAGTATGTCACGGTTTCTCTTGCTGGGTGCCGCATGCTGGCTATTGTTAGAACAGCAGTTTCACTATGCGTGCCTCTTTATTTTCCTGATATGGCTTTCTGACCTACTCGATGGCTATTTAGCAAGAAGCAGGAATGAAATATCGGAGTTTGGGAAAATAATCGATCCATTGGCAGATAAGACGGCAGTAATATCTATAGTATTGATTATGCTTGTACTTAACCTGATCCCGGGTTGGTATGTAATTATCACCGTATTGCGTGACGCGCTTATACTAGCCGGGGGATTATATTTAAATTCTAAAAAGAACATAGTATTACAATCTAACTGGATGGGTAAATTGGCTGTATTCACAATAGGGTTTACCTTGTTCCTTGCGATATTTGCTGCGGGCTCACGTTTGGGCCAGTTCGGTAATTATTTTTCGTATCATAGTGAAATTACGGAACTTTTATATAGAGTTATGCTATTTTTATCATTAGGGATGATGATATTATCTGTTTTATCATATTTTAAGCGGTTTTTAATAATAACTAAACAAAAATCTTAACGGGAGATGGAAATGGAAGCAATCACCAAAGAGAAAAAACTTCGGGTAAGAACGCTAACAAAAAAGGATATCGAGATCAAGCTTGCCAAAAAATTCGAAGGCAGGAAGATCTCCGAAAAGTCCGCAGTAGATGCTTTATTCGATAGCATCAGGGAGCTTCTTATGACAGCAAGCCCCGATCTCAGGATCGAGATAAGGGATTTTGGTGTATTTGAAGTTAAAACAACAAAACCAAAGCCAAAAGCAAGAAATCTTAAAACCGGAGAGTTCGTTTATGTTCCTGCAAGGAAAAAAATGCACTTTAAACCCGGCAAGTTACTTAAGGAATTCCTTAAAAAACCTTTAGTTTAACTCTGCTGATTATTTCCCGGTAAGCAAGCTTCCGGCTGCATAAGCATTTGTAAAAATTCTTATGCAGCCCGGATTTATTTTTTATTTTCCTGTCTAATTATATTCCGGTTTTACTAAAATCTATTTATGGCTAAATTTCTTGGTATAGATCACGGTTCTGTGAGGCTTGGTATTGCAGTATCGGATGATAATGCGTCGGTGGCATTTGGCAGGGAAGTGCTTAAAAACGATAAGAATATTTTTACAGGGCTAAAAAAATTTATCACTGAAGAGAACATCAAAAAAGTTGTCATCGGTTATCCCTTAAACCTGAAAGGTGAAAAAACCCAGCAAACGCTTGAAGTGGAAAAATTTTCAGAAGAAATGAAGGCATCACTTATTGAGCCGGAATTTGCCGGCATTGAAGTGGTACTTTGGGATGAAAGGTTTACTTCAAAGCTTGCGGCAGACTCAATGCTGGAATCTGGCATGAAAAAAAAACACAGGCAGATAAAAGGCAATATCGATATTATCTCCGCAGCCATTATGCTTCAAAGCTACCTTGATAGCAGCAAGAATAAATTTTAACTCTTACACTCTCACTTCATATTACTATTTAACTTTATAACAGCAATGACGCTCTACGAATTAAATGAAATTATTGAAAATGGCGAGAACCAGCATGTTGAGTTCAAACGTAAGTTCACCGAACCGGAAAAAATTGCTAAGGAAATGATCGCGTTCGCAAACACTCATGGCGGCGATTTGCTGTTTGGGATCGATGATGATAAAACTGTTGTTGGTGTTGAAAGCGAAAAAGGGGAGATCGAGTATATCGATCTTGCGGCGAGATTCTTTTGCGAGCCTGAGCTTAGCTTCACAATAGATATTATGCACATATACCGTAAGGATGTGATAGTTGTACATATTCCGGAAAGTAAAGTAAAGCCGCACAGGCTGATCGAAAATGGTAAAGAAGATTCAGATGATTCAAAAGTTTATATCAGGGTTAAAGATAAATCCGTACAGGCATCAAAAGAAACTATCAAAGTTTTAAAAAAGCTCCGGGCAGATTCACCCGCGCAGATAATAAATCTGGGTGATAAAGAAAAAGCGCTTATTGGTTACCTGCAAAATCATGATAGGGTTACTCTAAAAGAATTCCGCGAATTCCTTAATCTTTCAAACCGCCGCGCCAGCAGAATAATTGTAAATCTCGTCCGTGCCGATATCATCCGCCTCCACAACCACGAGAAAGAGGATTTTTACACATTGAATTGAGGATAGTATAGAAATAGCCTTGTTGTTCTTTCAGAAACATTTGGTTTCATTTTATATTAAATATAAGTTATATTTGTAACATATAGATTTTACGGGGTGCTTCCAATGGAGGCTGAGACTATACCCTTCACTTTTGAAGATTTGTTCTTCACTAGTGAGTACCTGATCCGGGTAATGCCGGCGTAGGAAAACAGAATAAGACCGTTTATCCTGTATCTCTTTTCCTTCGGCGGAATTGAGGTATGAAGATAAACGGTTTTTTATTTTATCCCCCCGCAGAATATGAGTGATCAAGAAATAGAAAATAAATAAAATATAAAGATATCCGTAAATACGGAGTCCAATGGAGCAAAAATGAAGAATAAGACAGAAGTTAACGGAACAAATGGTAACGGCATAAAGCTGAATGGATCAAACGGAAGTAAGCCAGAGACAGAAATGTCTTCGCAGGACTATAAACTGCCTAACAGCAAAAGAGTTTATGTAAACGGTAAGATGTTTCAGGATGTTAAGGTGCCGTTCCGCCAGATTTCCACTTCTCCAACCAGACAGCATGACGGTACCCTTGAGGAAAACGGTACTATCAATGTATATGATACCAGCGGCGAGTGGGGGAATGATGATTCCAAAACCGATGCTACCAAAGGGCTCCCTGCTATCAGGCTGAAATGGATCAAAGAAAGAAATGACTGCGAAGAATACGATGGCAGGCTTATCAAACCTATCGATAACGGGTACACTTCCGAAGAAGATCTGGCAAAGGCGGTGAATAACACCAAATCGAAACTTGAGAGCTATCCGGGTTTACGCCGTAAACCGCTGAAGGCTTCAAACGGCGGAGCTGTAACGCAGATATATTATGCGAAGAAAGGCATCATTACTCCGGAAATGGAATATATCGCGATCCGTGAAAACCTCGGAAGGGAAGCTGCGATAAATTATGCTTTGAATGATGACCTTAAAAGAAATGGTCTCGATTGGCAGCATAAGGGCGAGTCTTTTGGCGCTGATCTGCCAAATTATATCACACCCGAGTTTGTCCGCGATGAAGTTGCGCGGGGCAGGGCGATAATTCCTGCTAACATAAATCACCCTGAATCAGAACCAATGATCATCGGCAGGAATTTTCTTGTAAAAATAAACGCTAATATTGGCAACTCTGCAATTTCATCTTCTATAGATGAAGAAGTTGAAAAGCTGCGCTGGGCTATAAAGTGGGGAACCGATACGGTTATGGATCTTTCAACAGGAAAGAACATCCACGAAACCCGCGAATGGATCATACGTAATTCACCGGTGCCAATTGGTACAGTACCGATCTACCAGGCTTTGGAAAAAGTTAATGGTAAAGCCGAAGACCTGACATGGGAGCTGTTCAGAGATACACTTATCGAACAGGCAGAGCAGGGCGTTGATTACTTTACTATTCATGCAGGTGTGCTGCTGCGTTATATACCGTGGACAGCCAACAGGGCTTGCGGAATAGTTTCCCGCGGCGGCAGCATCATGGCTAAATGGTGCCTGGCTCATCACACTGAGAGCTTTCTGTACACAAATTTCAGAGAAATATGCGAGATAATGAGAGCTTACGATGTATCGTTCTCTCTCGGCGATGGCTTAAGGCCCGGTTCAATTGCTGATGCAAATGACCGCGCGCAGTTTGCCGAGCTTGATACTCTTGGCGAGCTTACAAACATCGCATGGGAAAACGATTGCCAGGTGATGATCGAAGGTCCCGGCCATGTACCTATGCATATGATAAAAGAAAATATGGATAGGCAGCTTGAAGTATGCAAAGAAGCTCCGTTCTATACGCTCGGACCTTTAACAACAGATATAGCCCCGGGTTATGATCATATAACAAGTGCCATAGGCGCAGCTATGATAGGCTGGTACGGTACTGCAATGCTCTGTTATGTTACCCCGAAAGAGCATCTTGGTTTGCCGAATAAAAAGGATGTCAAAGATGGAGTTATTACCTATAAGCTTGCTGCACATGCAGCCGATCTGGCTAAAGGGCACCCCGGCGCGCAGATAAGAGATAATATGCTCTCCAAGGCAAGGTTTGAATTCCGCTGGGAAGACCAGTTCAATCTTTCGCTCGATCCGCAGACTGCACGCGAGTTTCATGATGAAACGCTGCCTGCAGAAGGTGCCAAGCTAGCACACTTCTGCTCTATGTGCGGACCAAATTTCTGCTCAATGAAGATCACTGAGGATGTGCGAAAGTACGCAAGAGAATTAGGTGTAAATGAAGAGGAAGCGCTTAAAAAAGGGATGGAAGAAAAAAGCAGGCAGTTCGTTGAATCCGGTGCCGAAGTGTATATGAAATAATCTGTTTTCTCCGCGAAAGCGGGGAACTCTATCTAGATGACAAAGTAAATTTTATTAGAAGCATGATCCTCAATTTGCAATATAAATCTTTGCGTCTCTGCGTCTTTGCGGTGACTTTTCTTGTGAGCAGTTCAACACTGTTCTCGCAGGATTTGCCTAAAGGCGCAATTCAGATCCGCGCAGATGATATTGTCTGGACCGATGCACCGCCGTCACTTCCTCCGGGAGCTAAAATAAGTGTGCTGGAAGGTAATCCCATGCTGGAAGGTATCTTCACCATGCGGGTCAAGTTTCCGCCTTATTACAGACTTGAAACACACACTCACCCGAAAGATGAACGAGTAACTGTACTTGAAGGAGCTGTATATGTTGGTTTTGGTTCCGCGCTTGATACAGCCAATGCTCAGAAATTTACAGAAGGCAGCTATTATCTTAATCCCATGAACGAAGCGCATTATGTTTTTACCGGTGAAGAAGGTGTTGTATTCCAGGTTACCGGATTGGGTCCATGGGGATTGAATTACATCAAATAGTTTTTAAACCAGAGAGAAGTAGATAAAATGCCTAAGGTGATGTCGGAAAAGGATTGGGTTAACTGAATAATGTCGAAACTGGATTCCGATTTGAGAACATTTAATCCTAAAATTAGAGTAGAAACATGTAAGAAACTTCCGTATACATATGAAGTATTGGAATATAATGATAACGATGTAAAAGATAATAAACTAAATAGCTTATCTTATGAGACGGATATACTTATTTACGAAATTGTTGGAGATAAGATTTGGAAACCGAGAGTTATTATAGAAGCAAAAGTGGATAGTATTAACACACATGATGCAATAACTTATAGTCAGAAATCATTTACCCATAAGAATGTACATCCTTATTTAAGATATGGAATAATTATAGGAAATAGAGGACATTATCCATTACCAGGACGGTTGTTTCGTCATGGAAGCAATTTTGATTTTATGATGTCATGGAAAGAACATAAACCTGATATAATCGAGTGGAATCTGTTCTTGGATATATTGAAAGATGAAATCAAAGCAAGTTTCGATTTGGAAGAAATTATTTTCAACTCAAGAGCAAAGGAACGCACTAAATATATTAGCTTACATAAGCCTTTAAGACTCAAATAGATTCATGGTATTGACACAAAGAACTTGAAATTATTGAAAACATGAAAACAATTATCATTGGCGGCGGCATAATCGGACTCTCAACAGGCTGGCAGCTTGCCAAAAAAGGAATTGAAGTAGAGATACTGGAAAAAGCCTCCGCTGGACGCAGCGCAAGCTGGGCTGCCGCAGGTATGCTTGCTCCACAGGCTGAAATGGGATTCGAAGATATTGATCTTTTCTATCTCTGCAGAAAAAGCCTTGAGCTTTATCCCAAATTCCTCGAAGAGCTTTATAATGATAGCGGCATCAAAATTGAGCTGGAAAGAACCGGCTGCATTCTGCCTGCATTTGATAGAGATGATTCAGAGCGAATCAGGCGGCTATATGACTTCCGCGAAAAAATAGGTATGCCCGTTGTATGGCTCAGTGGAAGTGAAGCACGTGAAGTTGAGCCATTCCTTTCACCTCGCTGCACAGGTGCTGTATGGATCGAAGATGATGCGCAGGTTAACAATCGGCTCATGCTTGAAGCCCTGAAAATAGCTTTTGTAAATTGCGGCGGCAAGCTCTATGAAGATCACGAAGTTGAAAAAATAAATATTACTAATGGCAGAATCGACGGTGTTAACATACATGGAATTAACATAAAGGCTGATAGTGTGATCGTGGCAGGCGGGGCATGGTCTAAACAAATACCGGGAATTCCAAAAAATCTGCTTCCGCCTGTCAGACCTGTCAAAGGTCAGATAATTAATCTGAAGCTGAATGATTCATGCCGCATCACAAAGGTTGTCCGCGCGCCGGATGTTTACCTGCTTCCCAAAAGCGATGGAAGGCTGATCCTTGGTGCAAGCGTTGAGGAAATGGGCTACGATGTTACTCCGACCGCAGGTGAAATATTCCGCCTGCTTGAAAGAGGATGGGAGGCAGTACCATCTATTTACGACCTGCCAATCGAATCAATTGATGTCGGACTCCGCCCCGGCAGCCGCGACCATATGCCTATTGTGGGCGATTCTGAAATAGAAGGATTATTCTTCGCAACCGGCCATTACAGGAATGGCATATTGCTTACTCCCGTTACCGCGTTTGAGCTTAGCAAATGGGTTGCAAGCGGTCACAGCTCCGAAATACTAAACGGATTCGGTATTTCAAGATTTTACAAAGAAACAGTATAACAAAAAATGAATATCAAAGTTAACGGCGAATTACAAAACGTTAAAGAGAGCATAACGCTTCTGGATTTTGTTACCGGCAGACTCGACGGTAAAGAACCTAAAGGAATTGCAGTAGCTCTAAACGACACTATTATACACCGTCAAAAATGGCAGGATACGATTGTTAAAGAAAATGATACTATAGAAATTGTCCATGCAGTTCAGGGAGGATAGTTAGAAGTGAAATGTCAAAATCCAAATGTCAAATAGCAAAGAGCAAATACCAAAAGCCAAATAGCAAGTACCAAATAGCAAAAAACAAATAACAAATAGAATTTAATTCTCTTAACCTGTTCCGTCTCCTTCGGGGAGGATTAGGGTGGGGTCAATATATAAATATGAGTAACTTAGTAATAGCAGGAAAAGAATTCAAATCCAGGTTAATCGTCGGTACTTCGAGGTATCCCGATCCTCATACAATGATGCAATCTCTTGAAGCCAGCGGAACGGATTTCGTAACAGTATCGATCCGCAGGCTTAATCTTTCAGGTGCTGAGGGACAGGAAAGCATCATGAATATGATCGACCGCAAAAAGTATTCAATCTTACCTAACACGGCAGGCTGTTTCACTGCGAAGGAAGCAGTGCTGACCGCACAGCTTGCCCGCGAAGCGCTGGAAACGAACTGGGTAAAGCTGGAAGTTATAGGTGATGATGAAACCTTGTTCCCCGATGTAACCGAGCTTCTGAAGGCAGCAGAGCAGCTTCTTGCTGAAGGATTTATTGTACTGCCATACTGCAACGATGACCCTATCACATGCCGTAAGCTTGCTGATATGGGCTGCGCTGCGGTTATGCCGCTTGGTGCGCCTATTGGCTCAGGAATGGGTATCCGGAATCCATACAATATACAGATCATCCGTGACCTCGTGAGCATTCCTGTAATTGTTGATGCCGGTGTTGGAACTGCCAGTGATGCAGCTTTAGCAATGGAGCTTGGTGTTGACGGAATACTTATGAATACAGCTATCGCCGGTGCTCAGCATCCTGTAAATATGGCGAAAGCCATGAAACTTGCCATCGAAGCAGGCAGGCTTGCTTATGAATCAGGAAGAATTCCCAAAAGACTTTATGCTAAAGCATCAAGCCCGGTGGAAGGCATTATTAATACTTAGAACTTCAATAATTAAATAAGGAAGAAATGCTGAAATACCTAGCCATCTTGTTTTTGGTTTGTGCAGCCGCTTTACCGCTAAGCTCGCAAAGTATCACCGGGGAGTACATGTTGGGTGATACAAAAGTATCTATCTCAAATGATAAGATGACATACTACGTTATTTACGAAAGCGACAATACTCAAAGATTATTGAATTACGAAGAGAACAATCTGCAAAACGAACAGATTTGGACTGAATGGTATAATGCCAAACAGACCGGAACATTCATTTTCAAAAGCGATTATTCATCTGCAATTTATACAAACTACCGCACTGATAAAGAAGATTACGTCAAAAAGATCAACCCATAGATCCGGAAAAACTGCCATCATTGTCCCATTCAGGCTGATGGTAATTACTGATTGCCGTCTATGTATTGGTGATCTGAATAACCGCCTGAAGGAATTATACCAATCCGGTGTAAAAGCGGTTCAGCTGCGGGAAAAATCTTCTCCGGCTTCATCGATCCTTGAGTTTGCGGTAAAAGCAAATATATCCGCAGTAAAATATGACTCTCAATTGATTATCAATGACAGGCTAGATATAGCATTGCTTTCCGGATGCAGCGCTGTTCATTCACCCGCTAAAGGAATCCCCAACAAAGAGATCAAAAAGTACATCAAGAATTCAATTTCAGGGAAAAGTGTACACTCTATTGCTGAAGCGGTACAAGCAGAAAAAGCAGGTTATGATTACCTGTTATTCGGCCCGGTTTTCAGGACTCCCGCAAAGATCAAATTCGGCAAACCACAAGGATTAGATAAGTTAAAAAAAGTATGTTGTGCTGTTAAGATACCTGTTTTTGCTGTCGGCGGAATAAATCCTTCACGTGTACCAAAGTGCCTCAAAGCAGGAGCTTACGGTGTCGCAGGTATCAGAGAGTTTATGACAACAAATAATATTAAAGCTACTGTTTCAAATTACAGTAAGGTTTTAGGAGGTTTATAAATGAAGAAGATCGGAAGATTATGTGTTATTACCGATACCACAGTTCAGAAACGTTACTCTCATTATGAGCTTGCCAAATTGGCTGTCAAAGGCGGGGCTGATATGATCCAGCTTAGAGATAAATTCCTGCCAACTTCGGAGCTTATTCTGATTGCGGCAAAAATTTCAGGATTCTGCAAAAAACATAAGGTGCTTTTTCTTGTTAATGACCGGGTTGATGTTGCTATGATAGCCGGTGCAGACGGAGTTCACCTAGGCAAGGAAGATATACCGGTTCAGGAAGCTAGAAAACTGCTTGGCAGAAATAAGATCATAGGCGGAACTGCACATTCATTAAGTGAAGCGAGGTTAAGGGAAAAGGAAGGAGCGGATTATATTGGTTACGGCCACATTTTTCCCACGGCATCAAAACATAAGCCCGAAAAACCAAAAGGTACTGCTGAACTGGGCAAAATTGTCATGAAGATAAAGACTCCTATAATTGCAATTGGCGGTATTAGCATTGAAAATATTTCTGAAGTAATGCAGACCGGTGTTTTTGGTGCTGCATTCATCGGCTCTGTAGTTAAAAACAAAAATCCTCAAAAAGCTGTTAAAGAATTAAGAGAAGCTATCTATGGCAAATAAAATATGCGTATTGAGTATTGCCGGTTCAGATTCAGGCTCCGGTGCAGGAATTCAATCAGACATTAAGACATTTAAGAATCACGGAGTTTACGGACTCTCGGCAGTAACCGCGGTTACCGCTCAGAACACCAGGGGTGTTCAGAGATCGCTATCGATGCCTGCAAGAATGATCGATTCGCAGCTAAAAAGCATATTTGATGATTTCAAAGTCAAAGCCGTAAAAACCGGTATGCTTGCCAGACCAAATGTTATTCATGTAATAGCAAAACATGTTAAAAAACATAAAGGGCTTAAGCTTGTAGTAGACCCGGTTATATTATCAAAAAACGGATTTATAATGCTTAATAAGCAGGGGATAAGATCACTGAAGAAAGACTTGCTGCCTTTGACATATCTCTTGACTCCAAATATTCCCGAAGCAGAAATTTTAACCGGGCTCACAATTGATACAATTGAGGATCTTGAAACTGCGGCTGTGATGCTGCGGGATATGGGTGCTAAAAATGTTCTTATCAAGGGCGGCCACCTGAAAAATTCTGTTGGATTACCTTTGGGAACTGATGTACTGTTTGATGGAAAGAAATTCTATCTTTTCAATACTAACTATATTTCTACTGCTAATACTCATGGAATTGGATGTACACTATCGGCTGCAATTACTTCAAATATAGCTAAAGGACTCAATCTTGCTAAATCGATTGATTTGGCTAAAGCATACGTTGTGCGCTCACTAAAAAGAACCGTGAAACTTGGAAAAGGTTTTAACCCGGTAGAACAGTAGCCTCGGAATATTTCAAATAACTCAATTGAACTGTCATGATAAACAAAATTGATCTGAACAAAGTTATTAAAGAAGCGAAGTTCAATACATCACGCAGCGGCGGCAAGGGCGGGCAGAATGTCAACAAGGTAGAGACTAAAGTTGAACTTGTATTCGATATACCCGGCTCGCTTACACTTGATGAAGAGATGAAGGCGCTGCTAATGAAAAAGCTGGCAAAAAAACTCGATGCCGAGGGCTGTATCCGGCTGGTATCACAAACTGATAGAACGCAGCTTGGTAATAAAAAGAAATCAATTGAGAAGCTTATTAAGCTAATTGATATGGCATTGAAGAAGGAAAAAGTCCGCATTAAGACAGTTAAGAGCTTTTCCTCTAAACAACAGGTTCTGGAAGAGAAGAAAAAGCACAGCTTTAAAAAGAAAACTCGCAGCACCCGCGATTTTTTGGAAGAATGATTGTTTAATGGGCTAACATTTTTAGGCTAACCCGTGCTATGCAACTGATATACTTTTACTCGTTTTTTTTCATTAATTTGCTGCAATCGTTAACTAATGAATGCAGACTGATATGCTTAAAAGTATCTGTACCTCCTTTTTATTGATTATTGTATTCGTTTCTTTTAATTCTTACTCAAAATCTCCGGATCGTTACGTTATGTACAAAAGCGGACAGCTCAAGATGACCCAAATCCCGGGCTTTTTGTGCATCAGGTATAAGGATAATACTCCCGCTTCAGAAATGTTAAAAGTGTACTCTCAGTTAAGCGGTATAGCAGAACGCAAGCAGGAGTTCACAGCATCTTCGGTTAGCCGTTCAAACTACAGCGTACAGGTAATTACATTAAAACAGAGTGTTCAGGATAATCCGGCACTGTTAAGCTCCGCAATTGACCTGCTTAAGAATAATAATAAAATTGATCTTATTGGCAGCGCATATAAATATAACGATAACATTCTGCACTTCTCGTTAGGCGAAGTTATTGTAAAGTTCAGGCCAAATGTATCTGCAAATGATATTATAAATTTGAATAAGTTATTCAAAGCTGTTTCAGTAGAAAAGATAAGCAGCTTTGATAATACTTATCTGGTCAGGCTTGACCCCACAAGCACAGATGATGTTTTTGACCTTGCCAATAAATACTCTATCACCACATTTGTTGAATTTGCACACCCCAATTTCCTGCGTACAGGCATGCTTCTCGAGGTGCCGCGGGATTCTACCAAACACTCAAAACATACTGTAAAAAACAATAGCTCAAATTTGAATTCAGGCAATTCCACAGACTATATGCCAAATGATACGCTTGTTCCAAGAATGTGGAATCTGAATAATACCGGTACAAACTTTCCACTGCCATGGATTTTCGGTACTCCCGGCTGCGATATGCGGATGTTCCAGGCCTGGGAAACAACCGGCGGAAATCCAAATGTGCTGATCTCAATTACGGATACCGGAATTGATACGAATCATACCGATCTTCGCCCGAATCTATGTGACAGGTCGTTATGGTACGACGCGTACGATAATGACCAGAAGCCATATGATGAGTACTATCATGGTACAGGCGTAAGCGGAATAGCAATTGCTGTGGGCAACAATACAGCGGGTGTTGCAGGCATTGCATACAATTGCAAAGTAATGCCGGTAAGGGTTTTCGGACCATATCCCGCTGCCTTCACAACCGATCTTATTCTTGCAAAAGGATTGAATTGGTCGTGGATTCACGGTGCAAGCGTTATAAATTGCAGTTGGGGCGGCGGCATTCCGGGTTCACTCATTTCATTGGCCATTGAAAACGCTGTGAACTATGGGCGGAATAACAGGGGAGCAGTTGTTGTTGGCGGCTCAGGAAATACCGATACTAATATCGTGTTGTATCCCGCTTCAATGCCCGAGGTTATTGGCGCCGGCGGTTTGAGTCCGTGTAATGAAAGGAAAAGTACTGAAAGCTGCGATAACGTGGGTGATTCGCTTCAAAATTGGGGAGCTTGTTACGGAGATGGAATGGAAGTAGTAGCGCCCTGTTCATTTATCGGTACTACAGAGCTTGGCGGCGGGTGGTGCATATGCGGTAACGGTACTTCAGATGCTTCGCCCATGACAGCAGGTGTGGCAGGGCTGATAATTTCTAAGAATATTAATCTTTCGGGTGATTCAGTTAAAATGATCATCGAAAAGACCGCAAGGAAGGTTGGGAATTACAGCTATAACGTTCCACTTGAAAATGGCATGTGGAACTATGAGATGGGATATGGGGCTGTTGACGCGGCTGCAGCACTGGATGCTACCCCGCCCGGGCCTTCGGTTATTTATGACCAGGTCCCGCCGCTGCTTACAATTTTTCCGCCAGAATCAAACCGTTACTCTGTACCAATTAGTGTTGAAGCAGTAATCACTGATAATAATGGATTGAATTCAGGGGCATATTCGCCCAGAATGTATTTCAGGACCATTCAATCGGGCCAAATACAGGTTGCTTACGGCTCCAGTGTTGGCGCAAACAGGTTTAGATTTACTTTCCCGCTGATGCCTTACAGTGAAGGAATGTACTATTATCTTGCCGCACAAGATATCACGGAGATCCCAAATTTCGTAACTTACCCTGTAGGCGGGGCCGGTACTAATCCTCCCGGTACAACAGCACCACCCAAATTTATGTTTGTTAGAAATACAGATAAATATGATACTACGCTCATAAGTACTAATATTCCGATACCAATTACATCGGAAAGGGAAACTTCTTTTGTATCAATACTGAATAATCAAGTAAATAAAACAATACTGGATGTAAATGTTTTGATCAATGTGCAGCATACTTTCGATGCTGACCTTACTTTAGCTCTGATCTCTCCTTCAGGAACAGAAATAGTCCTTACCGGAGGCGTGGGACTTGATGGCGATAACTACACTGATACATATTTTGATGATGAAGCTGAAATTGCAATAGATAGCTCAGCGGCTCTTCCACCGTACACTGGAATATTCAAACCCATTGATAAGCTTTGGCTCTTTGATGGCGAGAATTCAGGCGGGGTGTGGAAGCTGAAAGTAATTGATAATGGCTTCCAGGATGGTGGAGCTTTGCTTGGCTGGAGTTTGATATTCAAATATTCTACCGGCAGTGATTATGTTAACATTCCCGGAAATTTCAGCCTGGTAAAAAACTACCCCAACCCTTTTAATCCTAAAACAAGGATACTTTTCAACGTACCTTTTAGCGCAATAGTGAAGATCACAATTTATGATGCTGCAGGACGTGAGGTTAAAACTGTTCTGAACGAACGGCGATCACCGGCACTTGAAGATTTTGTCGATTTTGATGCATCTGAACTTGCAAGCGGCGTATATTTTTATTCAATGGCTGCAGATGGCGAGTTTATTGAAAGCAAAAAAATGGTTTTAGTAAAATAGCGCAACTCTTTTTGAAAAATTAAAACCGGATGGTATTCATGCTTTCCGGTTTTTATATATCCCTATTCCCTTGTCTATAATTCAATGTGTACATCTTATAGCGGACTACATTATTTTAGTCGCTTTAGTCCGGCAAATATTAAACTTTTATTTAAATGCTTATGTGCAGTAAGCTATATCCATTTAAGCTACTTATAGATTTTAGGTAAATCTATACATTACAGTACCAATTTATCTATCCTTGACATATTAAACATTTTATTATAGTTTTGTTGTAGTTAAAGCTACAACATTATTATGAGAAAAGAAATTGATAAACTTGAAAAGCTTGGTTTCTCTAACTATGAAGCCAGGGTCTTTATAGCTCTTTACGAAGGTTACAGAATGAGTGCTGCTGAAATTGCAAAAGAAGCTAAGATCCCAAGGCCATCAGTATATAATGTTCTCAGAGGTTTTGCCCAAAAAGGAATATGTAATGAACTGCATACACCCTCAAAGCTGGTTTACGAAATTATCGAATCAGATGTGCTGCAGGATAAGATCGAAAATGAGATCAGGAAAGATCTTAGCTACAGGCTCACATTGCTGAAAACAACATTCAAAGAGCTTAAGCCGCTGCACAGATCCAAAAAGGCAGCGGAATTTTCTTCTGATGTGGAGTTAATTAAAGGGTTCAACAGGAACAGGGAACTTAAGTTCCGTGATCTGATCAAGAAGTCGAAAAATGCCATTCTGTATATGAATAGGTTTGACGGTTCAGTTTCAGGTGAACTGGATACAGAAACCAGAAAGTTCTACAAGAGAGGCGGGGAGTTTAAGTCAATATATGAATCTGAAGGAGACTTCAGGATAAAGATCAACGATATGTGGCAAAATGTGACCAAGCACGAACTTATGAAACTTTGCCGGAATTTTGAAAAACAAGGCGAGCAGATCAGGCTCACAAAGAATGTGCCGCAGATATTTGCCGTATTTGACGGAATGACTGTATTCATTAGTCTTTATGACGAAAATGTACCGAAGAGCGAGAGGTCAGATATCATTATCCACAATAGAAGGTTTGCCGGATTCGTTACGGAGATGTTTGAACTTTACTGGGATAAATCTGATACAATTGAATCTTTTGCAAAATCACTAATATCTAACAAAACAAACTAACAAATCATTTAATTTATCTTATAGGGGGATAAAATCATGAAATCAGCATTAAAACTATTCATAGCAGTATTTTTCATTCTTGCAGTTATTAAAAATCTTGACGCACAATCCTGCAGCATCGGCGGCAAAGTTAGGTATGCAGATAACAACCAGATTGTTACTGCCGGTATTGTTAAAGTATATGAAACAGGCGGCGAATTAGTTGGAATAGTTCCTATTTCTTCTGAAGGAGACTGGATCCTGGCAGCCGTTCGCTATTATGGTAACTATGATGTTATTGGAATCGCAGATGACGATTGGGAAGAAGATGCTTTACCGACAGGATATCCTGATAAAGTTGAACAGGAAGATTATATACCTGTTTACGTTACACCTGATATGCTTGCAGTAGATATCTACATTCAGCGCACAACCTCTTTATCGCGTCCGGGCGTTACATCCAATATCTCAGGTACTATCCTTGCAGGAAACGCTCCTGTTTCGGATGCAATGATCTTTGCCAAACAGGGTGAGGAATACTACGGATATGCAATTACAGATTCCAAAGGTCATTACACAATAAAAGACCTGCCCGTTGGCAGCTATACGCTTGTTGCAGGCAAAGTTGGCTGTATCTCATCAAGGGGAACAGTTACTTTAACCGAAGAAGGTTTGAACAATCTGACATTCACGATAGCACCAAAAGGTTCATCAATTGCGAATAATATTCCAAATAGATATAACTTGTCGCAGAATTATCCAAATCCTTTCAATCCATCAACTGTAATAAACTATTCAGTGCCTGCTGCAAGCAGTGTTAAGCTTAGTGTTTACAGCACAGATGGTAAGCTGGTTAAAGAACTTGTAAACTCAGTTCAGGAAGCCGGAAGCTACAATGTTACATTTGAAGCTTCTTCGCTTTCCAGCGGCATTTACTTCTACACTTTAAGTGCAAACGGATTTAATGAAACACGCAAAATGATCCTGGTAAAATAGTTTCAATACGGCCGGATATATCTATGCCAAGCCTGTAATCCAATCATGGCGTTCCTGTCCTCTTGGGGGGGATAGGACGCCAATTTAAACCAAAGCAGATGACCAACAAGATTAATTATGACATTCCTGTTTCCGGAAGAGTTACCATAAAGGTTGTGGATATTATTGGTACTCCCGTAAGGATCCTTTTTCATGAACATGAAAAGGCAGGCAGCTTTGAGATTGATCTTGGAGAAGAACTGCTTTCACCGGGTAAATATTACTACAAAGTAATCCTTTATTCAAACGGAGAGGATGTGAGTAAAGGTAATAAAGAAGAGCTGATAAGCACAGGCCAGATTAAAGTTGAAAGCTCCCGTTAGGGGGCTTTTTTATTTCTATAAAAAAACTATAAGCAACAGGTGTTATTAGTTAAGGATTCGTCATATCTTTCCACATACGGATCCTCCACTTATCATTGATTGTAGGCCTTATTAACTGCATATCTACGAAACCGTTGAAATTAATAATGTCATTAGGATTGAATGTGATAGATAAATTAAAACTTCTTTTTACATCCACTAACAGGCTGTCTCCCTCCTGGTAAATGATGTTATTCCATATTAGCCGGAGTTCCTGTGCATTCGCAAACAAGCCTTCAGTAGTTCTCATATCAGTAGCCCTATCCCATGAAACATTCACTCCAATCTCGTAATCAAAATATGAAAATACGAATTCCGGATCCAGGGTTTGACCGTAGATGCTTGTATCTTTAAATGTGTATGCATATTTGAAATTCTGGAATACACCCTCGATCGTCTTCTGGTCAGAAATAATATTCTCTTCTGATACTGATGTATCCAGCGAGGGTGAGAACGGGTTGAAACATCCGCCGAGCGCCATTGCCAATAGCGCAAAAACTGCGATAGCGAAATTTTTCAGGTTATGTATATTCAATGATTTATCATCATTTAAAACAGCTAATTGCTGAAGTTTGCCTTAAATTCACTCCATGTGAAGTCTGTATCATTTTGCCTGAAGTCTTCCCATTTTCTCATGTAAAACAGATCATCACTATCTGTGGCAAGTGATATCAGCAGGTTTCCTTTGCCTGATTTTGGTGTTCCGGCATTGTTATGCTGAAAGACGAAAATATATTCTGCCTGGAAAATTGCAGAATCGGAAGATATCTGCCTGAGCCTTTCGTTTGAAAGAAACAGCTGTGAAGTCGAATTTGGCTCGGTTCTAGCTATAAGGTTATCGAGATATCTTTTCTCAGCGCTTTTATCCCATGAAGCGAAGACCTCATATATTTGAGCAGACCTTGAATCAGGCACATACTGGAAACTTAGATCTGAAACACACTTGCTGTAATTCTCCGAGTTTTTCTCTTCGATGGCATATGTCAGGTTGTCTATTACCAGGTCTGCGCTGGTTGGAGGAAAGTAAGTTGATCTTATTGTTAAGGGGACTTCAGGGTCGCGTGTCTCGAATATACCACAGCCCTTTACTGCAAATATTATTGTAAGGAAAACTAATATGTATATGCTCTTCTTTTTGAGCTGCATTGTTGTTATTGTTTTACTGCCAGGATAATCAATCTATCCGAAGCAGCGCTCTTGTAGCTGCTGCCGGAATAATCTCCGTAAGTTTTAATGATCTTCAAACCAAACCTGGCAAAGAATATTTTGAAGTCTTTCAGGCCGTAGAGCTTGATCATTTCATTGAAGCGGGATACAACCGGTGTACGTGATGTCTTCGAATTCTTCACTATCGCGATATCTTTATAAACTGAATTCCCTTTAATAGTTCTAACCTGCAAAATTACATTATGATTCCGTATGCTGATATCAAAAGGGACCAGGTTTTTTCTCAATGAATTAGGATTAAGATAATCAAAGAAGAAGAACCCGCCTTTTTTCAGGCTCGTTGATATACCTTTAATTACTTTCAGGTTGTCTTTATCATCTTCAAAATAACCAAAGCTGCTGAAGAGGTTTATAACCATATCAAACCTTTTTTTATACCTAAGGTTCCTCATATCACGGATCTCAAAACTCATTCTATCCTTGATCTGTTCAGAACTTTTTTTGAGTTCCTTTTTTGCTTCATTTATAAGGAAAGGGGAAAGGTCTATTCCAAGTACATTATACCCTTCTTTTGCGAATATTCTGCTGTGTCTGCCGTTACCGCATGCAACATCCAGTATTTGGGAGCCCTTTGGCAGATTCACCTTTTCTTTAACCAGTCCGGCAATTTTGGCTGCGTCAGTGCTATCCCTGTGTTTGTATAGATCCAGGTAGTCGCCTGTATTGAACCATTTTTTATACCAGTCGTTTTTCATTAAAGTGTTATCCTGCCTTCGATTGCTTTTGCTATCGTTATTTCATCAGCAAATTCAAGATCGGTGCCCACAGGTATCCCTCGGGCAATTCTGGAAATCCTGATATTGAGCGGCTTAATTAGCTTACTTAGGTATGTTATGGTATATTCACCTTCAACACTCGGGTTAAGGGCCAGTATCACTTCATCAATATCGCCGCCAAGCCTCATCAGCAGTTCCTTGACTTTAATATCTTCAGGCCCAATTCCGTCAAGCGGAGAAATTATTCCGTGAAGCACATGATACCCCCCGCGAAACTCGTTGGTCTTTTCAATAGCAAACACGTCTCCCGGCTCTTCTACAATACAAAGTGTTTTGTGATTTCTTTTTTCGGATGAACATATTGAACAGGGATCTTCTTCTGTGATATTGCAGCAAATACTGCAAAGCTTTATTCTCTCTTTCAACTGAAGCAATGAATCAGAGAGTGCAGTTACTTCTTCAGAAGAAGATTTTGCAAGATGCATAGCTATCCTGTGAGCTGTCTTTCTGCCTATGCTGGGCAGCTTCGAAAGCTCTTCTGCTACTCTTTCAAGCGATTCTGATGTTTGCATATGATATTCCCGCCGGATTACATCCCCGGGAGGTTGAGTCCCGGTATATTTGGTATCATACCCGATGTAGCTTTCTGCATTTCTTCCTGGGCCATTTGTTGTGCCGAATCAATTGCTTTGTTTACTGCAGCTACAATAAGGTCTTCCAGCATATCAGGATCTGTCTCTTATACACATCT
>JACSRQ010000062.1 GCA_014879675.1 Ignavibacteria bacterium | reverse complement strand
CAAGCAGATACAATTAGTAATGAACATCTTTGCACCTTTGCGTCTTTGCGGGAAACATTATAATTTAATCCGGGGTACGAGAAGATTTTCGATAATAGCGATTATAGGTCACAAATCAACTGGTGCTGTGAAATAGCGCGATTCTCATATACTTTCGTCTAGATACCTGCCTCCGCAGGTATGACAAGCAGATACAATTTGTTATCTTTGCGACTGGGCAGTTTAAAGCTCGCAGTATAAATGAACATCTTTGCGCCTTTGCGGGAATTAATATAATCTAATCTCAGGGCACGAGACTCCCCCTCTCCTCCGAGGAGAGGGGGCCGGGGGGTGAGGTGATATGATAAAAAGCTACTCGTTCCACGAAATCGGTTCTTCAGCCGCATTGCAATATTACTATTTCATGCATCATCGACAATATAGCTCTTTGCTATTCGTGGCACGAGACTCCTGCTTTATCATCTTTTGCTTCTCATTTTTGCCTTTTTACTTTTGCCTGCCTTGCTCTTCAGATCTTCTAATGCTATTTTTGAATTCAACCAAAAATTCCGCACATGAAATTACCGATATTCACAGTAGATGCATTTACCGCAAAGCCCTTCGAAGGGAATCCCGCAGCAGTTATAATACTGCAGGAGCCCATCAAAGAGAGCGTCATGCAGTCCATAGCCGATGAGATCAATCTCGCAGAAACCGCATTCGTTATGAAGGAAAAAGATAAACCGGGCTATAGCCTTAGATGGATGACCCCGGTAGCGGAAGTTGACCTGTGCGGACACGCGACCCTTGCCACTTCGCACGTTCTGTGGCAGCAGGGGATATGTTCTGAAAGCGAACCCATTTTATACCACACACGCAGCGGCGAGCTTACTGCGGTCAAACGGAATGACGAAATTGAACTGAACTTTCCCGCAATTCCCCAGAAGCAGATCAAATACCCGCCGGAGCTTATCACAGCCATCGGCGGTGTGCAGCCGAAGTATGTTGGAATGACCAAATGGAATTACATCATCGAGCTTGAAAATGAAGATGCTGTGCGTAACCTTAAGCCTGATTATAATGTAATGCTTGGACTCCCCGGCTGGGGAACTATCATCACCGCCAAAGCTGATGAGGGGAATCCCGACGGATTTGATTTCATCTCGCGCTTCTTTGCGCCGGAAAAGGGCATACAGGAAGATCCGGTAACCGGCTCGGCGCACTGTGCCCTCGCGCCGTATTGGGCAGGCAGACTCGGCAAAACTGAATTCAAAGCATACCAGGCATCACCCCGCGGCGGCGTGCTTGGAGTGCGCGTAGAAGGCGATCGGATATACCTTACGGGCAATGCTGTATCCGTAATTTCGGGTGAGATAGAGATTCCGGAGTAACTTATACGATTGAGTTCAAACAGTAAGATTACACATAAGTTGGTTCTCATTTTAAAAATTTAAGAAATTAAAACATTTTTTTTGGGAGTTCTTTTCTTTTGTTTTTTTCGATTAATTGGAATGTTTTTTATTTTTTTATACAAAGCATGGGAACTAATATGCTATTGCATGATTAATTTTCTTGACACTTACCAAAATTTTTAGTAGTTTTGTATCAGGGCTAATTAATAGCCGAATTATAACTAACCCAGAGATGAAAATTTAAAGAGAAAATATGAGAAACTTCATCACTACATATATGGTGTTCATCACCGCACCCACAGCAGATTTATTTGTGGGCAAGGTATGTCCGTTGGTTAGCTATAAACGGAGGTTGTTGGGATAAGACCTCGAATAAATAAAGAATTTAAGCAAACCGCGGACAAGCTAAAAAGTGTTCGCGGTTTTTTTATGTACCAAGCTCCTCCGGCATTTACGGAAATTCAGGCATCTAACTAATGCGGTACGTTAGCCGGAATCAGAGGATGCATGAGAATCCGCAAAATGTACAGATATAAGCTCTTTTCGCAATAAAAAAGCACTCGAAACCCACGAATTATGTTTGAAACGTCTCAATAATGAACAGAAAATAATTAGGAAATCAGTTACCCTGGCTTAAAAGCAGGGCAGCTACGAAAACTAAAAGACCATGAAAAGCTTAAGGAAATTATTCGAAATACTCGGCAAATGGAAATACGAGTACATATCAGCATCACTTTTGCTGATAGTATCCGTAGGCTTCCGGCTGCTTGAGCCAAAAGTCCTGCAGATCACAGTTGATAAAATAATAGCGTTCTTCGTCACAAAAAAAGATATCGCTCCGGGCGATGACAGCATCGCTAAATACATTTACACGCTTCTGCCCGAGCTTAAGATTGAAAACGCGGGACTGATACTAGTTTACCTCGGCGTGATATTTCTTATCATAGCTTTACTGCGCGGTATAACAATGCTAAGCTCAAGCACGATCTCGGCTTCATCAACCGAAAAAGCTATGAAGAAGCTGCGCGACAGGCTGTTTTCCCACTTGCAGCACCTGCCGATGAAATACTTCGGCAAAACACCAACCGGCGAGCTGATCCAAAGATGTACGGGCGATGTTGAAACAGTGCGCAAGTTCGCTACAATGCAGGTAACGGAATCAATAAGGCTTGCCGCAATATTTATCGGCGCGTTTATTATGATGTACATGGTGTTCCCGCTGTATGCATTCATTACAATAACCATGTTCCCTGTAATGCTTGGAGCTTCGGTTTACTTCTTCAAAAAGGAAGGGGAGATATGGACCAAACACGAAGCCGAGCAGGATAAGCTTACGGCAATGGTACAGGAAAACCTCTCCGGCATTCGCGTTGTAAAGGCGTTCGCAAAAGAGAATTACGAAATAGAGAAATTTACTAAGCAGAATGAAGAGAAACGCAGGTGGGGTATGAAGCTTCTGAAGCTGCACTCATACTACTGGCCGGGAAGTGATGTAATGGTTTACCTGCAGCTTGCGATATCGATCTTCGCCGGCGGATACTTTGTGCTTGATAACCGCATCACGGTTGGTGAATACACCGCGTTCTTTACATACGCGTCATACGTTACCTGGCCCATGAGAAGGCTTGCCCAGCTTGTAAGTGAGATGGGTATGACAAGGGTTGCTATTGAAAGGATATACGATATACTTGAAAGCCCCGGTGAAGACTACTCCGGCTATGATAACGGCGGCAGGGAGCTTGAGGGCTCTATCGAGTTTGAGAACGTGTGCTTTAAATATGAAAATGAAGATGTAAATATCCTGAACGGCGTTTCATTTAAGATCAAGCCGGGCGAGAAGGTTGCGCTGCTTGGTCCAACAGGTGCCGGCAAAACCACGATAATCTCGCTGCTCATGAAATTTTATGAGCCCGATAGCGGTGTCATCAGGATAGACGGCAGGGATATCCGTGAATACTCCCGCCCGTTCCTGAGAAGCAAGATGGGCGTGGTGCTGCAGAGGCCGTTCCTGTTTTCTACAAGCATCAAAGAGAACATTGCCTATGCAAACCCCGATACACATATCGAGGAGATAGTGGAATCAGCTAAGGTTGCTAGAATTCATGATATCATAAGCGATCATTTCCCCAATTCATACGATACAGTGCTCGGGGAAAAAGGTGTAACGCTTTCAGGCGGACAGAAACAGCGTGTTACGCTTGCGAGAACGATACTTAAGAATCCGGATATACTTGTGCTTGATGACTCCACTTCATCGGTTGATACTGAGACCGAGTTCGAGATACAGAAGGCATTGCGGAATGTGACCAATGATAAGACAACGATAGTAATTGCTCACAGGATAACATCGGTGCAGGATTGTGACAGGATAATAGTACTCGATAAAGGCCGTGTGATCGAACAAGGCTCGCATGATGAGCTGATAGAGAATAATGGATTCTACAAAAAGATATTTGATATCCAGGTATCGATAGAAGATGAGATTAACGAGGATATTGATAATGTGAATGTGAAAAAGGATAAGTTGAAAAAAAGATCAGGTGCATATGTTGATGAAGCATAAGTGGAAAAAGCCGCAGTGTTAGTTGAATCGGCTGATTTGTGATTCAATCCAATTGCGGCTAAAGCCATCAAATTCCTGAAATGAATCCCACGAGCTGAAGCTCGTGGCAAATCAGAATAGGGATCTGGTTATTCTCGCAAAACCTGAATTTTTTGAAAGACCGAAGCTTGATCTACATTTGGAAGCTGTAGCTACTTGTTCAGAATAAATGGTATAAATAATTTTATTAGCCACAGTTACTTGCTTTGATTTGTGACGTTTACTTAAATTAATTAGCCAAGCTTTCTTGATTTGAGTAGCCACGGGATTTATCCCGTGGATAGGATTGCAAATATAAAGGGACTTTAGTCCCAATTAAAAAACAAAAACGATTTTATAAAAGTATAACAATGTCAAAACTAAACGATAAACAATTTAAAACAAAAGGCTCGCTCTGGCCCTTCCTGAGGCGGCTGATGAAATACAGCCTGCGTTACCCCAGGTGGGTAGCAGGCTTTACGGGATTCGTACTCCTTGTTGCGCTTGTTGAAGCGGTTTACCCGCTTGTTTGGCTAAGCCTGCTGGATAGTATCATAATCCCCGCTGCTGAATCATACAGGGTAACGGGCGTAGTGCAGAATATCGATATGTCAGGCTTGTGGAAGTACGGGCTCATTTTTGCCGGACTCGGCATTACGTTATCGATCGGTGTATTCTGTTTCATAAACTTCGCCGGGAGGATACAGGAATACGTTATGTATGATATCCGCCAGGAACTGTTCAAAAAGCTGCAGGAGCTCTCATTCGCGTATTTCGATAAATCTGCTGTGGGCTGGCTTCTCTCGCGTATATCATCAGATACAGCGAAAGTGACCGAGCTCATTTCATGGTCTATGATCGAAGTTGTATGGGGCACCGGCATGATAGTGTTTTGCGTTATTTCCATGTTCATCTATAACTGGAAGCTCGCTATCATAATCACATTAACGATACCTGTGCTTTCACTGATCTCGTTCAAGCTCAGAATGCTGATACTTAAATACTCGCGTGAAGCAAGGAAGTATAACAGCGAAATGACGGCAAGGTTCAACGAGCACATTAACGGAGTTGAAGTTAACAAAAGCCTTGTGCAGGAAGACCGTGTTAGCGAAGACTTTACTCACCTGAGCGAAAAGATGAAGGTATCCTCATACAAGGCTGCATATTACCAGGCAATTTTTATGCCGTTGGTAATATTCGGCGGCTCAATCGCGGCAGCGTTTGTGCTATATTACGGCGGCTCGATGGCAATTACAGTTCCCGCCGCCATAACGATAGGTACACTTGCGGCATTCTTCGGGTATGCTACTATGATATTTGAGCCGATACTTGATATATCCAGATTTTACTCACAGGCACAAAACAGCATCTCAGCCGGCGAAAGAATATTTTCGTTAATCGATACCGAGGCACTGATAGTTGATAAACCCGGAGCGGGAGAGTATGGCAGGATAAACGGAGACATCAAGTTTGAAAATGTATCGTTCCACTATGAAGAAGGAAAACAGGTACTTTCAAACCTTGATCTGGATATCAAAGCCGGTACGTCAATTGCGCTTGTTGGCGAAACCGGCGGCGGTAAATCGACTATCATAAATCTGATCTGCAGATTTTATGAACCTACAGGCGGCGTGATAAAAATAGATGGTGTAGATTACAAAGAAAATACCATGCAAAGCCTGCGCAGTCAGCTTGGTGTTGTGCTGCAAACACCGCACCTGTTTTCGGGCACGATGCGCGATAACATCAGCTATGGATTGGATGATGCCACAGATATGGAAGTGATAAACGCGCTTCAGCTTGTAGGCGGTGAGGAATTCATACCCAGGCTTGATGAACAGGTGGGCGAAGGCGGCGAGCATCTCTCAACCGGCGAAAAGCAGCTCATTTCATTCGCGCGCGCAGTGCTTGCCGATCCCAGAATATTTATTATGGATGAAGCAACCAGCTCGGTTGATACGTTGACCGAAGCACGCATCCAGCGTGGTATTGCCGGAATGATGGAAGGAAGAACATCGCTTATTATAGCGCACAGGCTTTCAACAATAAAGCATTGTGACCGTATATTGGTGATCAACCGCGGCCGCATAGTTGAAGATGGCAGCCATCATGAGCTGATGAAGAAACAGGGCGCATATTACAAACTCTATACCCGTCAGCTGAGGGAGCAGCGCGAAAAGGAAGTGATTAATGCAGCTTAATTCAAATAGCAAATAGCAATTGTCAATTAGCAATGAGCAATTAACAATGAAAATTAACAATTAATAATTAACAATAAACAGTGAATTGTTTAAAATAGAACTAATTAGCTCCGTAGGAGCGGAATGTTTGTAGTGATATACAAGATTCGATTCGGAAGCTCCGTAGGAGCGAAATGTTTGTAGTGATATACAAGATTCGATTCGGAAGCTCCGTAGGAGCGGAATGTTTGTAGAGATATGCAAGATTCGATTCGGAAGCTCCGTAGGAGCGAAATGTTTAAAAAGAAATTGAAATGAATAATAATAAATTGATAAAATGTTACGGCTGCAAGGCCGAGATAAAAAATATGGATGGGCCTAAACATGCTTACATAGGCTCTGACTCCGGCTGCTGGGATGTATTCTGCGGCGTGCTGGCTAAGGAATACACCGAATACAACGAGCTGTGGCAAACACACAGGCTTACAGTAGATACATACGCCGCGCAGCATCCGGGTAATCCGGGCAGGCGCGAGATACAATCGGTGTTCATTCACCTCACACGGCTTTACCTGCAGATCGAAAGAGGGCTTGATGGCAAAAGAGCAAATGCCGCCATGTTGAATATCTCCAGATTCAAAAGCCAGTATGTATGGCTTGACCCCGTTCCCGATTTTACGGGAACGATCAACATTAACGATGTTGCCATGGCACGTGATATTTCAGAGCATAAACATTTTGTTGAGCTTTGGGCAAAAAGTGTTTGGCAGGCATGGAGCAGGCATCACGAAACGATAAAATATTTTGTAGAACATAATAAAATAATGCAGCCGGTTAGAAGGGAATTTGTACATGGAAAATGAATATTATTATAATGAAACAATAACAAGGTTCTATGATACAGTTTATGAAAATCCACCGCAGCTTATTGCGGGAATGAAGTATTATCTGGATGAGATAAATAATACAAATGGCGCTGTACTTGAAGCAGGTGTTGGTACGGGAAGAATATTTCTGCCTGCGCTGGCAACGGGCGCAGATATGTACGGATTTGATTACAGTGAAAAAATGCTGGCACGGCTGAAGGAAAAACTTCCGGCTAAAGAACACCACAGGGTATGGAATGCCGATATGCGCCGGTTCGATTCAGGCATGTCATACAGCCTGGTAATATCGCCGTTCAGGGTATTCCAGCACATGCTTACAATTGATGATCAATTGAATGCGTTGAATTCAATTTATAATGTACTGGAGCCTGGCGGCATGCTGATATTTGATGTTTTCTATCCGGACCTGAAGCGTATAACTCACCCGCTTGAAAATGTTCTGGAATTTGACGGTGAATATTTACCCGGACATAAATTACAGAGATTCTTTTCTGTGAAATATGATAACCTTATCCAGCAGATGGATCTTAACTTCAAATTCATCTGGGAAGAAGGCGGCCAGGAAAAAACCGATACATTTTCAACTAAGCTTAGATATTATTTCAGGTATGAACTGGAAAATCTGATAGGAAGAACAAATTTTAAACTCGAGAAAATTTATGGTGATTTTAAAAGAAGTGAATTAAACAGCAAGTCAAGTGAATTTATTGTGATGTGCAGAAAGTAAAAATGGATAATATTAAAGTAATATCAATTTCAGATTTGGATGACAACGGGTGGCAGGATTATTTTAATCTGACAGTGGAAATTTACAGGAAATTCCCATCTGGGGAAATCTATAATGACGGCTCATGGCAGAATTTTAAAGCCCGGATCTTAAAAACATGTGAAATATACCAAGATCGCAGCTATAAAGAATACCTTGTGAGTTTCAATGAAAAACCTGCTGCATGGCTTGCGCTCAGGCTTGTTATTAGAGGTTCATCTGTTGAGTTTAATACTATATATGAAGAAGTTCCCGGGGAGATTATGAAAGCGATACTATCTAAGCTTTATGACTATATGTACCGGGAAAATGTTGAAAACTCATATTACAGGTCATTCGACGGTCACTGTATCAGTGCATTAAAGGAAACTGGTGCAGAAGTTACCGAGGAGCTTATCACAACAAAGCTCGAAAGAGAAAATATGGATCCCGTATTCTACCGGGAGATTATTGATAATACTGATATATCAGGATATAAACTTGATCTGTTTACTTCCTTCCCTGTGGAAGTTGTGGATGAGTTTACAGTCCTTATGAATGACATCTTTAAAGGGATAGATTCGCTTAATCCGTATGGAGCTGTAATTGGAGAGAGAACTGGTTCATTCTGGCTGAGAAAATATGGAAATGAAAAAGCAGGCGGATCTGAATTGAAAATGTCTATGCTCTTTGATAGTGATAACAGCATTGCGGCTTATTGCTCATTGTTTGTTGATCCGGATAATCCTTTAACTGTAAGACATGGCGGTGGATATACTGTTGTTAATAGAAAATACCGGGGGAAAGGGTTGGCAAAATACTTAAAGGCGATAATGTACTTAAAGCTGCTTGAGGAAAACAGTGATTTCACAAATATTGAAACTGATACCATGCCGTGGAATAAATATATGTACAGAATAAATGAAGAATTCGGATTTGTGCCATACGAGCATGGTAATGAATTCAGATTCACGAAAGATTTTCTGGAAAATTATCTGGAGAATAAATGAATAACCTGAAAACTATTCTTTTGAAAAATTTCGAAGCTGACGACTGGCAGATATATTTTGCCATGATACAGGAAGTCCGAAGGAAATATTATCCGGTAACTTACAACCCGGATAATACTCCCGCGAAACTGAAAGATGAATGGTATAAGTATTATGATGCCTATAGAGAAAAATCTTTTGAACAGTATGGCATATTTGAAGATAGTATTGCTAAAGCCTGGGTTGGATTTATGTGTGGAAGCAGGGCAGCGAGTTTTAACATGGATGCCAACTATGATGAGTTTCCGGGTGATATATTGAAGGTAATGCTAAGTAAAATTTATGAGTATATGGAAAAGCATAAACTGAGCGAGGTATATCATTGGACTTTTGAAGAAAGAAAAATTGCAGCATTAAAAGGAATTAACGCTCCAATTTACGAAAAGATGATAAATACCATAGTTTACAGGAATGAAATGAATACCGATTTTTATAATGGAATTATTTCCGGTACAGATATTTCAGGATACACGCTTATGTTTTGTGAAGATCTGCCTGAGGAACTCTACGATAACTTCACTGTACTAATGTATGATATTCTTGAAGATTACCGCAGCTTAAATCCGGTGAAGAAGGAGAATAGCCGAATGGAAAAAACGGATTGGCAATTGAGAGATAAGTCAGAAAAACTCTCAGGATCAAAAATGCAGATGTATATGCTTATGACACCCGAAAATGAAATTGCTGCGTACTGCTCACTTTACGTTGATAGCTACAATAAAGAAACTATAAGGCATAGTGGCGGCTTTACAGCAGTGGCAAGGGCTCACAGGGGCAGAGGATTCGCCGAATACTTGAAAGCAAAAATGTACCTAAAGCTTCTTGAAGAAAACAATGATTTTACAAATATTGAAACTGATACAATGCCTTGGAACACACATATGTACAGGATTAATGAGCGCTTCGGATTTAAACCATTCAAATTCGGATGCGAATTTAAATTAAGCAGGGAATTTACAAAAGCAATGCTTGAAAAAATATGAATACTAGATTTCTGGATAAATGTATATTATAAAATCCGTCAAATATAATACTGAATCCGAATGGCACGAGTATTTTGAGATGTCACAGGAACTGAATAAAAAACATTATCCAGATAGGTTCAATGAGAATGAAACATTGAACAATTTCATAGCCCAAATTCTTGATTCATACAATAAAACCAAAGGATATGACAACTATTTAATAAAGAGGGAAGGTCTGCCTGTTGGTTGGTTCTATACTACAACATGGGGTGATGTGTTTTATGTGGGATTATATGTTAATGCGGAAGTGATTAAAAATGATCTGTTTAAAGAGGTATTGACGTATGTATACAGAATGATGAAAAAAATGAAATATGATGTTCTGTTTACATCTTCATACAGGAAAGCAAATATCGATTGGTTTTTAAAACTCAATGCTGAGATTACTGAAGAATTTATTTCATCTCAATTAGTGAGATCTGATATTAATGTTTCTGAATTGACCGGCATTATCAATAATTTCAGCATGTGCGGCAGTGAGCTAATTTATGCAAAAAAAATTGAAGATAGGTTTTTCGATAGTTACCTGGAGTGTTTTAATCTTTCTTTTATTGACCTTATGAATTTGAATAAAATCGCTCTTAAATATGAGCCTTTTACAAAAGAGCAGTTGATCAGCAATCAGAATTCCGGCAGCGACAAGAGAATTATTCTGCTGCTGGATACTGCAAATAATGTTTTAGGATTTTCAGAATTGTACTATATCAAAGAAAGAAAAATGTTTTCGTGTGATAGCGGTTTTACAGCAGTTCACCCCGCTTATCGCGGCAAAGGCATTGCTAAGTATTTAAAGGCATCACTTTGTTCAAGGCTATTGAGCGAAGATGCAGAATTCGACAGGATCACCACAAATACTTTGAAGTACAACAATTTTATGAATAAAATCAATTTGGACCTAGGTTTTAAAGAATACCGCAGAGGGTATTCATTCAGGCTTACAAAAGAATTTATAGAAAAAAATTTAAGAAATATTGAATAAGAAATACGATTTAAAAAACTTCGGGTGGAATGATTTCTTCGAAGCAGAGTTCGCTGAATTTGCCAAAGATGAACAGTGTCCCGCACGTGTTGCAGTTGAACACCGGAACAACTACGAGCTTTATTCCGAGTTTGGTGATCTTATAGCCGAGAAATCGGGCAAGCTGTTTTATGATGCCGAAGATACAAACCTGCTGCCCGCAGTGGGCGACTGGGTTGTGATAAAACATATGCCCGCCGAAAAGAAGGCGTTCATTACCGCGATATTGCCGCGAAAAACAAAGTTCTCCCGCAAGAAGGCAGGCTCAACCACAGAGGAGCAGATAGTTGCCGCGAATGTGGATACGGTCTTTATAATGAGCTCGCTTAACCAGGACCTCAACCTGCGCAGAATTGAACGCTACATGGCGATGGCATGGGATAACGATGTGAAGCCGGTTGTGCTGCTCAGCAAGGCTGATCTATGCGAAGATATTTACGCCAAGCTTGTAGTGGTGCAGGAGGCGTTCGCGGGTACGGATGTGCATATAATCAGCGCGCAGAAGAAAGCGGGTATCGATGAGCTGCTTCAGCATTTTGAAGGCAATAAAACAATTGCAGTCATTGGTTCATCAGGTGTGGGTAAATCAACCCTCATTAACAGCATGCTTGACTGGGAAAAAATGGATGTATCGGATATCGGTCTGTACAAAGATAAGGGTAGGCATACCACAACTCACCGCGAGCTTACGCTCGTGCCTGGCGGGGGACTCATAATCGATACGCCCGGTATGCGTGAGATACAATTGTGGGAAGGCGCCGAAGGCTTGAGCGAGCTGTTTGAGGATATCGAAAAGCTTATCGTTGAGTGCAAATTTTCGGACTGCAAACATGAATCAGAGCCCGGCTGCGCTGTTAAAGGCGCCATCCACCGCGGTGAGCTGGATGAAGGAAGATTCAAAAGCTATAAGAAACTACTAAGCGAAGTCAGTTACTTCGAGCGCAAGCAGGATAAAAAAGCGCAGATAGAAGAAAAGAAAAAGTGGAAGAAGATATCCCAGCTTGGCAAACAGATAGGGAAGGAAAAGAGAAAGTGAATTCTGCCTTGTCACCCTGAACTCGTTTCAGGGTCTTTTGCCATAAATTTTGGGTCATAAAGAGGATTCTTGTTTAACAATTGCAGCATATCCAAGTAGCAAGCAGATGCTGAAAACTAAAGTCAGGCAAGTTCAGCATGACACCTTTCCGTGGTGTCGGGACTTACGTCCCGACACAATAAAAAATCCCCCTTTAAAAGGGGGAGTAGAGCTACAGTTTTGATACTTACTTCAATTAATCCTTATTCTAGAATACTCATTGAATATAGATGGGGATTTAAAAGGAACAATTTCAGCATAGCCAATCAGGCTATGTTATGTCTCGCTAAATCTCCATAATTTATGCAGCGGTTAGCAGATGCTGAAACGAGTTCAGCATGACACCTTTCCGTGGTGTCAGGACTTACGTCCCAACACAGTATTCTTTAATCCGTTCTTTTAGAATTATCCGTATGGCCGTCGTCATACAATCCGCTTACACCTGTGACCTTACCTTCGGGATCCTTAATAAATTTCAGCCTGAAATATTCAAGATCTTTGAACATAAATGTATCGGTTGATATAGGCGTCATCGGAAACTTCTGCCTGCCTTTGCGCTGGTAGTAAAGCTTTCCGCCTTCAAATGTAACGCTTCTATCTTCATAGGTGCCGGCATAGCTTTTCATGGTTTCATCATCAACTGAAGGAGCATTCATCATTGCCTGCAGCGATTCCATGATCCAGGTATATGAGTTCTGCATCTGTTCATCTTTATTCACAGCCGCGAGTTTCTGCAGGGCCAGTATCTGTGCCTGCTCTAAAGCCAGCTCTGACTTTACATTTACATCAGGGGTTACTCCAACAACTTCCCAATTGGTTTTTGTGATCGGGTTAATTGCCCTGCCATTGGGAACAAAGATCGCGAAGCCTTCATTTATCGCCATAACTCCGCCGGGATGCGCACCGCCGCCGGTTGTTTCACCAACAATAGTAGCGCGTTTCAGGTTTTTTAAGTTATACGAAAACTCTTCCGCGCCGGAGAAAGTGAACTTGCTTGTCAGCACAAACACAGGAACATCGGGCATTCTTTTACCGTCTATTTTTTTCAATGTCCAGTATTCCTTAGTCTCATCAGTCGGGCGGTAATACAAGTCGTTCAGGTGAACAGGCTTTTCATCGAACAGGTAGCTGCAAATAAGCTGTACACAGGCGGGATCCCCGCCGCCGTTAAGGCGAAGGTCAAATATTATTGCATCTGTATTTGCAAGGAAAGCCATAACGCCTTCGATAGTTTCTTTTGCATATTCCGGCGAAGCAAAATTCCTGAAATCAACGTAACCAATGTTTCCGGGCAGCCGTTCAACTTTTTTGAAGCCGTAGTTTTCTCTCTTCATCATTTCGTTCCAGTGCTTTTCATCATCATCGTTTCTGCCGTTCTTTTCGGATTCCATAAGTCTCTTCGCGTCTTCGGGTGAAAACCTCACGCGGATGTGTTTATCATTGCTCACTGATTGCAGGTCGGCGGTAAGTACTTCAGAAAATTTCATTGGGTCATCCACCTGGTCATAAGCGCCGGATTTAAGTTGAGTGTTAATGTATTCCTTCATCTTTTTTGCGGTCTCAGGAAATACATAGTTATCTTCAAGAAGAGAAGAGATCTTCTTTACAGTCTGCTGTTTCACTTTAGTATCAAAGTTAAAATCTGTTTTAACAGGCTGAGTGAATACCGGCAATACCGAGATAGCAACTATTGCAATAACTGCAATTTTCACACGAATCTTATTAGTGGTAAGCATTTATATAACTCCTTATGTAATTGTATATATAATAAGACGCTTGTTACATCAAAAAGGTTTCACTGCTATGGTTTATTAACACTATGGTTTGTTAACCTGTTTTAGTAATGAATGCTCGAATAACGATTTCCCATACAAATAGCAGTTAATAAATACGTCTTACGTAAAAAGTTGTGTGTCTTCTATTCACTTTTCATAGAAATATCTTTTTGACCATTCTCATATATGCCGGTTAGGCTGGTGATTTTTCCATTTTCATCACGTAAAAATTTCAATCTGAAGAATTCGGCATCTTTAAACATAAAAATGTCTTCAGCAAGCAATGTCATTTCAAGCTTGGGCCTGTCTTTACGCTGGTAAAAAAGCCTGCCATCTTCAAAAGTTATTGTTCTATCTTCATATGTACCTGTATAAGACCTCAATTTGTTCTCATCTGCTTCGGGAGTATTTACTGAAGCAACTAATGCATCTGAAATCCATTCATATTTGCTTCGTTCAATTTCATCAGCAGACTTTTCAGCAAGTGTTTGTATTGCCAATAAGTGTGCTCTATTTAGCGCATTTTCGGTTCTTACTTCAACATCAGGCTTAACTCCGGTTCCTTCCCAATTCGTACCTGTGATGGGGTTTATTGCTCTTCCCATTGGAAGGAAAGTAACGAAGTCCCTGTTAATTGCCAGGAATTGACCGGGGTTTGCTCCGCCTCCTGTGGATTCGCCTACTATAACCGCGCGTTTCAGGCTCTTCATGTCGTATGCGAATTCTTCGGCACCGGAAAAAGTATTCTTTCCGGTCAGAATATAAAGCGGTACTTCAGGCATTCTTTTTCCTTCAATGTCTTTAAGGGTCCAGAAAGATTCCGTTCTGTTTCCTTCCCTGTAATACAGGTCATTCAAATGTATAGGTTCATTGTTGAAGAAATGACTCTCAATATATTGAACAACCTGCGGGTAACATCCGCCGTTTTTTCTAAGGTCAAATATCACTGCTTTACAATTCGAAATGAAATTCATTACAGCTTTTATAGTTTCTTTGGAGTGCTCTAAAGACGAATAGTTGGTTCTGAAATCCACATAACCAATATTCCCCTCAAGCCGTTCAACTTTAAAGAAGCCGAAGTTCTCATTCTTCATTTGCTCAATTCTCAGATTAAGCTCTTTGGGCTCTTCTACGCTGCCTGATGCATCCATAATTTGAGCTGCTTCTTGGGGATTAAACGATACTGTCAAATGCTTATCTTTGCTTATTAGCTGAAGCTCAGCAGTTAGAATTTGTGAAAATTGTTTTGGATCATCAATTTTATCATATTTTCCGTCTTTGAGATTCGAATTTATCAGTTCTGCCATTTTTTTCCCTGTTTCAGGGAAAACATATTTATCGATTAATAATTCTGAGAGCTTGTTTACTGTTTGCTCCTTTGAACTCTTGTCAAAATCGGTTTTTATAATTTGCTGGGAAATTAATGTGTTAGTCATGAATGTAATTAGAATTAGTTTGAAAACCAGATTGTACTTAAGCATTTATATAACTCCTTATGTATTTATTTGTAATTAATATGATGTTGTGTCACTATGTTTAGTCGCAGTCTTTAGATCGGAATTTATATTTTAATTTCCATTCTGATCGTAGAACGGGCGTATTTTGCTGATTTGTTTTCGGTAAGGTAGAAGCCAAGTTTCTTATACAGCTTCATCGCTGCAACAAGCTTTACATTCGTTTCAAGGTGAAGTGTTTTTGCTCCTTTTTCTTTGGCAAGCCTGATTATCTCTTCGGCTAATTTTCTGCCGGTTTGTTTACCCTGCGCTTTTTCAGTTACTGCCATTTTTGCAAGCTCATAATTGCCGTCACCGGAATTTATAAGTGCGGCTGTTCCGATGACTTCATTGCTCATTCGCGCGAAAATAACTTCTCCGCCGCTGCTTATTATTTCGTTCTCAGGATCTTCAAGCAGCTTTTTATCTTCAGGCTCTACAGTAAAGTATTTTGTTAACCATTCATAGTTCAATACACGGAAATGTTCCTTCAGTTCCGGTGAGTAACTCACTATTTCAACTTCACCTAACTGTTTCTTCTTTATGTTTTCGCTCACACGGCGGAACATATCTTTGTTATCAAGCTCGCTCTCGATCTTATCCATTATATGAAGCATATCGTAACCTATTGATTTGAACAATTCGTTGATTGCATCTTCGAATCCCTGCCAGATTGGAATAAGCTCTTTATGTAATTCAATTCCTTTAGGGGAGAGCGCAAGCAGTTTTTTACGGGTATCAGATTTATCCTTAACAACTTTTACCAGGCCTTTTTCAAGCAGTATGTTCGCTATTTGTGTTACTGCGGGCTGAGTGTAACCAAGCTCGTTTGTAATTTCAGTGATATTCAGCGGCGACTTCATGCTGAGCAGGTTAAACATTGTGAACCACCGGGGTTCGAAATCAATATTTTGTGATTGATATATCTTGGCGCCATCCTGGAAAAACCTGTCAGTCAATAATCTGAGCCTTGTACCAAAAGCAGCCGAACCTAATTGTCTAATAAATTCCATATTAATTAGTTTTATGCATAAGCACTTATATAAGTAAGCGTAAAAATAATCTTTCTTTTGCTCATTGTCAATGAAAATATTAAAAAAAGCATGATTTTGCGGGATTTTTGGCTATTATTTTAATTCTATTTTCAGTATCTTTCATTTAACATCTTTAGATTTTCACTTCACGTACCCATCGGTTTAAATCTAAAATCCAATAAAAAATCAGCCAGAATAGGAAAAAAATTGAAGAAATTCGTTCACAATAATAAGATTCGTAATATTGCTATCATTGCTCATGTAGATCATGGCAAAACCACGCTTGTTGACCATATGTTCAGGCAAAGCGGCATGTTCAGGGATAACCAGGAGATCGAAGAAAGAGTAATGGATAATATGGATCTTGAGCGCGAAAGAGGTATCACCATCTCCGCCAAGAACTGTTCAGTTTTATGGAATGGTGTTAAGATAAATATCCTTGATACACCGGGCCATGCTGATTTCGGCGGAGAAGTAGAGCGCGCATTAATGATGGTCGATGGAGCTATCCTGCTGGTTGATGCTTCCGAGGGACCATTACCGCAAACAAGGTTCGTACTTAAGAAGGCTCTTACTTCGGATAAAAAGATAATTGTGCTTATAAATAAGATCGATAGAAAAGACGCACGCGCTAAAGAAGTGCTTGATGAAATTTATAACTTGTTCATTGATCTCGACGCGTCAGAAGAACAGATCGAGTTCCCTATACTTTACGCCATAGGCCGCGAGGGTATTGCACAAACCACGCTTGAAGGAAAAGGAACAGACCTTGCGCCATTGTTTGATAAAATAATTGATGTCATTCCGGGTCCTTCATATCAGGAAGAAGAACCTTTTCAGCTCCTTGTTACAGATCTTGATTACTCCGATTATATCGGCAGGCTTGCTATTGGCAGGGTTGCTAACGGTAACGCGCACATAAATGATTCACTGGTAAGAATTGGTGAAGATGGCAGCCAGAAGCCGCTTAAGATAACAAAGCTGCAGGTTTATGAAGGCTTAAAGCTAAAAGAAGTAGAGTCAGCAGAGCCGGGTGAAATTGCGATTCTATCAGGAATTGATGAAGTTCATATTGGTGATACGATCTGCTCAAAGGATAATCCGAAATCTTTAAAAAGGATAATGGTCGATGAACCAACCATTTCAATGGTGTTCGGTATCAATACATCTCCATTCGCAGGCAAGGATGGCAAGTATGTACAGTCTGCCAAGCTTAAAGAAAGATTGTTAAAGGAAACACTGAGGAATGTTGCTCTTAAAATAGAAGAGACTGAAAATGCCGATACATTTATAGTAAAGGGCCGTGGCGAGTTCCAGATGGTTATCCTGATAGAAACACTCCGCAGGGAAGGATACGAAATGAGTGTTGGCAGGCCGCATGTTATATATAAAGAAAAAGACGGCAAAAAAGTTGAGCCAATAGAGCATTTGTTCATTGACTGTGAAGAGTCATTTGTTGGTGTTGTAACCGATAAGCTCTCACAGCGTAAGGGCAGGATGGTTAACCTTGTGAATCACGGTACCGGCAGGGTAAGGCTAGAGTTTACGATCCCTTCGCGCGGACTCATTGGTTACAGGAATGAATTCCTTACCGATACAAAAGGTACAGGTATAATGAATTCATACCTTGAAAGCTACGAAGAATACCGCGGCGATTTCCCGATCAGAACAACGGGCTCGCTTATTTCCGACCGCCAGGGTGAAACAACAGGCTATGCGTTATTCAACCTTGAGCCGAGGGGAACATTGTTCTGCTCCCCCGGCGAAAGCGTTTATGAAGGCATGATAGTGGGCGAGCATAACAGGGATAACGACCTGAATGTTAACTCATGCAAGCCCAAGAAGCTTTCGAATATGAGGGCATCAAGCAAGGATGAGAGTATTATATTAACACCTGTAGCACCTATGACGCTCGAAAAAGCGATCGAGTTCATTAACGATGATGAAATTGTTGAAGTAACACCAAAAAATATCAGGTTAAGGAAATCCGTACTTTCTGCGCAGAAGAGGCAGACCGGCGGCAAATCTTAACTTTTATGTATAAATTAATTGTAAACTTTATTAAATTACATTATTCCTGGTTTAATAATTTTTAAACCAAAACAATATTAATATTTAACAATATACACATATGAAATTTAGTGAAATAGAGTACGAGCGCCCCAATGTACAGGAACTTCAGGAAAAATTCGGACACCTTATAAACCTTTTCAATAAAGCCGAGAGCTTTGATGAACAGGATGCATTGATAAGAAATATTAATGATCTCAGAATGGAATTCCAGACTCTTGGAACAATTGCAAGCATAAAATACTCCATAGATACAAACGATAAGCAGTTCGAAGAAGAACAGGATTTTTATGATTCAAACTCACCCGTATTTGACGGGCTGGTACACCAGTACTATACTGCCATAGTCGGTTCAAAATTTCGCCCGCAGCTTGAAAAAAAGTGGGGAAAACAGCTTTTTGACGTTGCGGAAGTTACTTTAAAAACCTTTTCACAGGAAATACTTGAAGACCTTAAAAAAGAAAATGAACTGAGAACCGATTATTCAAAGCTTCTTGCATCGGCTAAGATATTTTTTGACGGGGAAGAAAAAAACCTGCAGGGATTGATACCTTACATGGAATCAACCGACAGGGAAATAAGAAAAGCAGCTAATGAAGCTAAATGGAAGTTCTTTTCAGATAACGAAGAGGAGTTTGACAGGCTTTTTGATGATCTGGTGAAGCTGAGAGACAGGATCGCTAAAAAGCTTGGCTATAAAAACTTTGTCCAAATGGGTTACGACAGGATGGGCAGAACGGATTACAATTCAGAAATGGTTTCAAAGTTCCGCAGCCAGGTTGAGAAGTTTATTGTACCTATTGCAGTTAAGCTGAAGCAGAAACAGCAGTCAAGGCTTGGACTGGAATCATTCAAATATTACGATCAGCCGCTGGACTACAAATCCGGCAATGCAAAGCCGCATGGTTCACCGGATTGGATAGTAAGCTGCGCAAAAAATATGTACTCGGAGCTTTCGCCTGAAACTAACGAGTTCTTTAACTTCATGCTTGATAATGAAATGATGGATCTTGTTAACAAAAAGGG
>JACSRQ010000142.1 GCA_014879675.1 Ignavibacteria bacterium | reverse complement strand
ACGGAGCTATCATAAGAAACAGAAACATTGCTACAAACATAACGCTCCTACGGAGCTATCATAAGAAACGACTAATCAATTGAACTTATTAAACTTCCGCTTCATACTAACTGCAACATTAACATTCATTCCATATACGGTTATATGGTTCTTTTGGCATAACAATTTATTTCATAAACTGTATTACTCAAATTCCATTTACTACGCAATTGATGCTCAGAATATTTGGGCAATGAATTTTGCCAATGCGCTGTTCGTGTATGGATTCGTGTATTTTTATTATCACATAGCAAAAAAGGAGACCAGGAAGATCAACGCAGTTTTGTGGGGGATGTATTACAACATTTCCGTAATTGGCTTTTTTGCATTCATGAATTTTGGAGGAATATCCGGCTGGCAAGGCACAATATTGCTGCACGAGATGATCTGGTCTGTAATTGGCGGTACAATAATGGGAATTATGACGTACTTTTTGCATAAGAAGATCATGACCAAACCCGCCTAACTTAAAAGCCTTGAATTTCCGGAATTAAAAACTTAGCTTTATTTAACAAATTCCATTGAATTTAA
Organism: Ignavibacteria bacterium; assembly: GCA_014879675.1. Taxonomy (GTDB): domain Bacteria; phylum Bacteroidota; class Ignavibacteria; order Tepidaquicellales; family OLB5; genus OLB5. Next base: position 3,447 of record JACSRQ010000142.1, on the reverse strand, counting down.
CCTAATGTATGAATAATTTTACCTTTTAAGGCACAGATTTTTAACTAAAATTCGGGTAAAATTGACAAAAACAGTAAGCTCTGTTCTATTACTTCTATTATTAACAACCCTAAGCTTTTCTCAGCAATATGTTACAGTTACCGCATCATCCACAAAAAAGGATTTTTTCCCCAGTGAAAATATACGGATAAATGTAAAGGCCGATGTACAGTCGGGATTTCACATTAACGCTAACAAGGTCAGCGATGAAGACCTTATCCCCACAACAATTGAAGTAGATGGCGGCCAGCTTAAAGTTGGCAAAATTTCATGGCCGGGCTCGCACAAGTTCAAATTCAGCTTTTCCGAAACCGAACTTGATGTGTATGAAGGCTCAATTACAATTGGTGTGAACCTTAAGGCGCCGAAAGATATTAAGCCCGGCAAGTACGAAGTTACCGGAAAGCTTAATTACCAGGCGTGTAATGACCGCGCTTGCTTTGCTCCAAAGGATGCACCATTCACCGTTACAGTTATTCTGAAGGAAGATACCGCAAAGGTTGATACTTCTACTGTCAAGACCGAACCCGCCGACACAACTAAAAAAACAGATTCCACTTCACTCAACGATAAAAAGGATACATCCAATAGTAAGAACACTACTCTCGGCGAAAATAAACGCGATACAACTCAGAACGTAACATCAACAGAGAATAAGAACCAGATCGCAGCATACATCGAAGAAAACGGTATGTTTGTTGCGCTGCTCATTATCTTTGTTCTTGGCATCGGTCTGAATTTAACACCATGCGTTTACCCGCTTATCCCGATCACTATCAGCTACTTCGGCGCGCAGGTAAGCAACAGTAAAGGCGGCAAGATAGTTATGGCAGCGGTTTACGTGCTGGGTATGTCAGTAACGTACTCTGTGCTGGGTCTCGTAGCCGCGCTAACGGGTGGAGTCTTTGGAAGCCTGCTGCAAAGCCCGATCGTTGTCGGATTGCTTGTACTGATCTTCCTTGCACTCGCACTAAGTATGTTTGGCGCCTATGAAATTAAGATACCTCAATCAATCGCTAACTTCAGCGGTAAGAACCGGCAGGGGTACTTTGGTACATTCCTTATGGGTTTAACTGTCGGATTCATAGCTGCACCGTGTATCGGACCGCTTGTACTCAGTCTGCTTGTTTACGTTGGACAGGTCGGAAGCCCCTTCCTGGGATTTCTAATGTTCTTTGTATTATCTCTCGGACTCGGAGTGCCATACATTTTCCTGGCAATATTCTCAAGCTCAATTACAAAACTTCCGCGTTCAGGTGAATGGATGGAAGGCGTAAAGATCATCTTCGGATTGATGATGATAGGGCTCGCAATATATACCGCCCAGCCGCTCATGTCTGTTGAACTATATGAAATGATATTCCCGCTGTTCCTTATCTTAGGCGGCGCTTACCTGATCCTCATCGATCGTAAAGCCGTAAACGCAGCAACTTATACGCGCATCAAATATGTTATAGCAATTGCCGCAATAATTTGGGGCTCTATGAACCTACATTTTGGCGAGCAGGCTCCCGTTGGCTCTGGCAAATATGAATGGCAGATGCTGCAAACCCAGGCTTTGATTGATCAATCGGTACAAAAATCCAACGATAAGCCTACCATAATCGATTTTTATGCTGACTGGTGTGCACAATGCAAAGAGCTTGATAAATATACATATGTAGATCCAAAAGTTATGGAGCTTTCTAAGAAGTTCAATAATATTAAAGTCGATCTAACCAAAGGCGATAAAGAAATTGAAGGTAAATTCAAGATACAGGGATTGCCGGTTGTTGCATTCATAGATAAGAACGGCAAAGAAAGGGAAGACCTGCGTATAACCGGATTCCTGAAAGCCGATGAGTTCATTAAGGTAATGGAAAAAGCCCTGAACCAGTAACATTGTATCGGATGATGTTAACAAAAGTAAATTAAATACAAAAACATATAAATGACATTTCAGAAAATTGCTGTAATGGTTTTTGCTGTACTGATGTTTTCCGGCTCCGCCTTTTCGCAAGGCTCCGGAGGTGATTTCAGGCTAAAGGGTGATTCTAAAAATAGTATTACTAAACCCACACTAAAGAATAATGTATTTCCCCAAAAGAATTTTTTGAGCCTGGCAGATACAGTTGAGCCGGTTGATAAGCCTAAAACAAAATCATTCGGATCGAAAAAATCACCCGGACTGGCATTCATTTACGGACTGCTCGTACCGGGAATGGGACATGTTTACGCCGACCGTTTTAAATCCGGCAAATACTTCATGATCTCAGAAGCAGCCATATGGCTTACTTACGCAGCATTTTCTATCTATGGCAACTGGCTGCTTGATGATGCGTATGATTATGCCTCAGTTCATGCAGGCGTAACCGTTTCGGGCAAAGAAAGAGATGATAAGTTCTTTGTTGATATTGGCAATTACAGCAACGTAGATGAGTATAATAACGAAATGCTTCGCTTCGGTGAGTATGATAAGCTTTATTACCCTGAATTGGGCTACGGATTCCGCTGGAACTCCGATGAAGAAAGAAGGCTTTACAGGTCTGATAAGCTTGCCGCCGATAGAACATTGACTGACAGGCTGTTTGTGGTAGGCGCAGTGCTTATTAATCACCTTGTGAGCGGTATTAGTGCAGTTTTTGCCGCCAACGGGTATAACGACGACCTGAAACAAAAAGGCTCAGGCGGATTTTCACTCAGCGCAGGTGTGCAAAAACATTTTAACAGGATAGACGGTATTAAGCTTAACCTGATCAAACAATTCTGAGTTGAACGCAATTTCTCCGGCATCGCCTGAACATGCGGATCCAAAAGATGAATTGGTAAATGTGAAACTCATCATTGAGTATGACGGAAGCGGTTACTCCGGCTGGCAGAGGCAAAAAGATAAGCCTTCTGTTCAGGAAAAGATCGAAAAGGCTATTGTTGTTTTGTTCAGGCTTGAAAGTGTTAAGCTCTACGGATCTGGCAGAACAGATGCAGGTGTTCACGCATACGGTCAGACTGCGAATTTCAGGTTAAGTAGGCAGGCGTTTGAAAAGACAGGGCTCGAAAGATTCCTGCATTCAATAAACTCAATACTGCCATCTGATATTGTAGTAAAAAAGGCATCAATTGTTCCTGATAGCTTTCATGCGCGTTACTCCGCAAAAGCACGGATCTACAATTATTACTTTGCGCAGGGAAAGCGGGCAATCGATTCCGGGAAGATATTCGAGATAAGCCATGATATTAACATGGATGCTGCGGAAAAGTTCTGCAAAGCTATAACCGGGGCGCACTCGTTTAAATCGCTCTGCAAGAACAAAACTGATGACCACGATTTTTACTGCAACGTTGAGTATGCAAGGCTGAAGAAATTAAAAGGCGGCATTTACATGTTTGAAATCAAGGCGAACAGATTTCTTCATTCAATGGTGAGAGCCG
>JACSRQ010000052.1 GCA_014879675.1 Ignavibacteria bacterium | reverse complement strand
GCTGAGCCACACCCCGAAATAAATGAATACAAACATAAGAATTTTAGAGCAAACAATAAATTCAGTAATCTTGGATTAGAAAAGTACTGTTCTCTGCATTTGCCTGGATAATTGGGTGCTGTAATTGATCCCAAAAACTCCCCGCTTGGTGAGAACCGAACAAGAGAAACCGGAATGATGCAACAAAGGTAACAGTTAGATCATTTTGTAATGTTGATAGCAAAAATACCCCACTGCAAAAGTATAAACTTATGATTTATCAAGAAAATCTGTATCTTTGCGATATTTTCCCGGTAAATTGCAAAAAATGCTCAAATACGGTCTCTATTAGAAAGCCGATAATCTATTAATGCTTCAAAAATCGATATAAAACAAATGAAAAGAAATAAATATGCTGCAAAATTATGTTGTAATACAACCGATAAGATGCCGAAGATATTATCTATTGAAGAAACCAAAGAAAGATAACCAACGAGCATAACAAAGAGTATAATTGAAAGTAGATTTGCATAATTGAATTTATCAGATATCTTAAAATTCAGGAAATTTAATACCATTCCGATTACAACTCCCATAAAAAGAAACAGGAACAAAGTGTGCAAAGGTCCATAATCAGGGCTAACGATTTTCAATATGTTCAACTCGGCCGGAAACCTGTTAAACGCAAAATCTATTGCTGTAAATGAAACGGAAGAGCCTGCTGCTCTGACTGTAAGCCATGGAAAGAACATTAACAAGATCATTATGAAATACAGAATTTTGCCGAGCCATCTTGTATTCATTTTTAACTGCAGCGTTCCTCCGGAAAATGAATAATCATCGCCACCATAAGCTGATAGAATATTGTACACCGCTGGTAGATTAACATCCAACCTTTGATTACCTATGAAAATATTATCTGATATTCCAATTGGTGTTCTGGAGTTTATTTTTCTTCCATTTACAATTGTACCGTTTAGTGACCTTAAGTCTTCAATGTAAGCCCTGGAATTTTCTACAAATATTCTGGAGTGCTTACTTGACACTCCCGGGTTATCAATAACCACATCGCAACCTGATGATCTTCCGATTATGATGTCCAAAGATTCATAAGAGCTTTTCATGCCACCTGGAGAGTGCACTATTTGAGTTTTGTTTTCCTGCTTAACAGAAATATTCTGAAGTGCTGAGAGTTTTACCCCGCAGCCGGCGCAGTAGATCGCACCAGGCAAATTTTCTTTACTGCATTTAGGACATTTCATAAATATTCGCTTTAATTTTTAGAATTAAATAATTAAAATTTCATGATATTGATCGTGTGGAAACCAGAATTTTCTTGTTTTCGCTGTCAGCAGCAATCGCACCCCAAATTACGCATATGGGATGTGTTATGAATACAGAGAACCCAAATGTGAAGATTGCGCAAATTACCGAAACAACAAGCATGATCAACCCTCCTGTAACTGTTGAATACAGCATCCCGAGCGGACCGAAGAAAAACGTAAGTACAATCGATACTCCCACACTTTTAGGAGCCTGCTGGATATTAATGTTGACCTGCTGCTGCATGGAAACACTTTTCGGAGGAACATATTGACCAGCATTTTCATTTATGGAAGGTTCGTACACCATAGGTTTTTCTATTCTATTGCTATCAATTATGGTTTTACTAGGTATTTTTACAACCCCTAACCTGCTATTTTCAAATACTGCAGCTACTTCAGGTATGCCATGCAGATCAAGTTCAAAACTTCTGCCCAGGAAAACTGTGGAGTCCCAATTAACTTCAGAGAACTGAACCTTCTGGTTATCGACAAAAGTCCCATTTGTTGAATTCAGATCCCTGATCGAGATAGCGTTGCCATCAATTATTATGAGAGCATGATGCGATGAAACGCTTTCTGATTCAATGCGCACCATATTATCATGCGAGCGTCCTACGGTAATTTCTTTGCTGATACTCTGCATTGTATCAATCATTTTTACCTTGGCACCGCAGTTTGTGCAGAATACTGCATTAGGCTTTAGTTCAGTTGAACAGTTGAGACATTTCATGATTTCTATTTTAATTTATTGACCAAACGGTGAACTTAAATCAAACCAAGGCATATCTTAAGCCTGATGATTCTTTTCACAGAGTTAACAACCTGATCTCGTGATTGAGCATTTTTCATGAACTCAAGAATTGAAGAATGCAGTGCTTCTTCGTTGGTAGGCATCAGAATCAAGTCGCATCCTGCCTTCACAGCTCTCAAGGAGGGCGTTGTAAAACTCGTAACTGCCCCCATATTCATTGCATCTGTAATAATAATTCCATTGAAACCTAGCTTAGTTCTCAATAAATCAGTGACTATTTTCCCTGACATGGTTGACGGAAGCCCGTCAGTATCGTAATCTTTGTTATTCTTTATTGCTATATGCCCCACCATTACAGATATAATACCCTTTTCAATTATTGATCTGAAAACTTCAAGTTCTCTTAGTTCTCCGTCAATGTACACAATCGAACTATGACTATCACCTTTCACAGTACCATGGCCAGGGAAATGTTTTGCGGTTGCTACAATTCCCTCAAGCTGGCTTATGCGGACGAATTCCAAAGCAAGTTCTGTAACTTTTCGGGTTTCATGCCCAAACGACCTATTACCAATAATTTCTTTATTGAGGTCAAAGTCACAAACCGGCGCATAGTTTTGACTGAAGCGGTTTTCTCTGAGAAATTTGCTGATCGTTAAGGCGGTTTCTCCTGCTGATTTCAAAGTATTTATATCACTTGCATTCAAAACATCTGGTGTGCCCCGCAACTTAGAATTAAATAACGATGGTTCCGCATCGCAAGAAAATAATAGAGGCAGTGCTCCTTCATTTTTTGCAAATATATTGAGTGCTTCTATTTGCTGCTTAAGTTGTGAGGCATCTCCCTTTAGAATTACTGCACCACCGATCTTTTTACCATTGATAAGCTTGAGGATCTGTTCTTTTGATCGCCCTAATTCACCATATGACGCAATTATCATTTGACCGGCAAGTTCTTCATCGCTCATTTTGCTTATGATGGAATCTGTTCTCGCCTTAAGCACATCACTTTCTGAAAAATAGCTCAAAAGCGTTATGGGTTCATTCTTGGAGACAGGTTCATTTTTCTGTGTTTCCACTTTTGCCGAGTCCTTTTTTGGAGGGAATTGCGAATTGTGTTTATTCTCACCGCAACCTACGAACACTAGTAGCAAGCAATTCAGAAACAACCAAAATCCTGCAATTCTTTTCTTTACCATTGTTCCACATTTATGTTTTTAACCTTGTATATCTTCCAGCCACCGCCTGTTTTCTTAAGATAAAAATCCTGCTTATATCTTCCATTTTTGTTCGCGGGATCAATTGCGGTATAATCAACATATACTGATGCCTCCCCGGAATTTTCATAGTTGGTTGTTACATTTTCAATCGTTGTACTGGTAATGCCTCCAAAAGATCTTGATGAACTGAAGAAGCTGTAATCTCCCCACGCTTTGTTGGTTTGTTTCTGGTAAGCAGAATTAAAATCTCCGTTACCCAGGTCAATAATAAAGCTGCGCACTACCTCAGCCGGTTCGCTTTCTACCGGAGGGGGTTTTTTTGTCTCTACTGGAGGCGGTTTCGTTTCAGATGATTGGTTTGTTGTTGTCGTTTTCTGAACAGAAGCACTGTCATCCTGTGTTGCAAAATATATTACCAATATTAATATTATTACCAGTGCACCTGCTCCCGCTAATATGACCGGCAGCTTGCTTTTGCCTGAACCGGCAGTAGTGCCTGGTTGTCTGTTATCGTACTGCGGGTAAATTGCTGTTTTATTCTGCGCTGGCGGCTGGAAGACAGTCTTCTGCGCTGAGTAATTGTAACCTGAGTGCTCAAATGCCTTTATGAACTCATCACAGTTCTGGAACCGGTAGTTTACGTCCTTCTCTGTGGCTTTGGATATGATTCCTTCCAGGTTCTCTGATATGTTCGGATTTACATTCCGAATCGGTGGAAGCGGCTCTCTTACTATCTTCGTCTGAATATCAAACTCGCTTTCAGTCATAGTATCATACGGTAATCTCCCTGTAAGCATCTCAAATAATGTTACA
>JACSRQ010000027.1 GCA_014879675.1 Ignavibacteria bacterium | reverse complement strand
TAAAAAAATGCCCAAAATATGTTCTGTTTTATAACACGTATGGTTTTCCTGGATATTTTAAAAAGAGCGAGAATATTTTCAAGGTTACCCTTAACCAGTATTACATCTGCTGAGCTGATTGCGATATCCTGGCCGGTGCCGATCGCTATGCCCAGATCCGCTGCAGAGAGGGCAGGGGCATCGTTTATTCCATCCCCAACCATTGCAGTCTTGAATCCCTTATCCTGCAGCTCTTTCACATAAACCTGTTTCTGATCCGGCAATACTTCGCCTCTGAAATCTGTGATGCCGAGTACACCGGCAATTTTAGCAGCGGTACCTGTACTATCACCCGAGATCATTGCCACTTTGTAACCATCACTCTGCAGCCTGTTAACGATCTCTTTGGCATTACTTTTCACTTTATCACTGAGGTCAAACTCTGCAATCAAAGTGCCTTTTTCAAAAAGGAATATGCTTTGCGTTCCTGATTCAGATCTGCGGTTTGTAAGCTTAAGCAGGTTGGCTCCCCCAATTTCATACTTTGTATTATCAATAGTTCCTTCAACACCAATACCAGATGTGATCTTAAAATCCGCCACGGCAAACAATTCACCACCGGATCTGTCATACTCTGCGGTAATAGCCTTGGCTATCGGATGTTCGGAAAATGCCTCAATTGAAGCGGCTATACGGTGAGCTTCGCCGGGGGAAAGTCCGGGTTTGGTTACCCTTATCTCGCTAAGCCTGAATTTGGCTTCTGTGAGCGTACCGGTTTTATCAAATACTATAGTGTTGATCTTATTCACGCTTTCAATTGCTTCGGCGTTATTGAACAGTATCTTATTTTCGGCAGCTTTGCCAACTCCTAAAACTATAGCAATTGGTGTGGCAAGCCCCAGCGCACATGGACATGCAATTATCAATACCGCAACAGCCTTAAGCAAACTATAGCTGAGGGTTTGCTCAATTATGCTGAACCATATAAAAAATGTAGCTATTGCTATAACTATTACGATGGGAACAAAAATTGATGATACTTTGTCGGCTATTCTTTGAATACGCGGCTTGGATTTTTGGGCATCCTTAACCATAGAGATTATCTTCGAAAGCATGGAATCCTTCACCGAGCGTTCAGTCCGGATCTTTAAATATCCGTTCAGATTCAAAGTACCGCCTATAGCATCAAGGCCGGCAATTTTATCCGATGGCAAAGATTCACCCGTCATCATAGATTCATCTACACTGGATGAGCCTTCAATAATTGAGCCATCTACGGGAATCCTCTCGCCGGGTTTTACCAATACAACATCGCCAACTTTAACCTTTTTGATTGGTACTTCGAGCTCTATTCCATTCCTGATAACAACAGCTTTTTTAGCCTGCAGGTCCATTAAAGACCTGATGGCATAGTGAGTTTTGTTTTTCAGATTAAACTCGAGGTAATTACCAAGCAGAATAAAGCTGATGATCATTGCGGCGCTTTCGAAATACACTGTTTGATGATGTTCGCCGGAAATGGATGGGTATAGCAGTATCACAATGCTGTAGAAGTAAGCTGAGAGCGTCCCGATAGCTATGAGTGAATCCATACCGGCAGAGCGCGCCCTTATATCAGCCAGAAAGCCTTTCATGAATTTTGCGCCGCACCAGAATACCACAATTGTCGATAGCGGCAAAGCTATCCAGTTGGCGGCTTCCTGTGAAATGAATGAAAGAGAGTCCAGGTGTTCTTTCATTCCAAGTATTACTATTATTATTGAAAGGGAAATTGCTGTAAATATCTTTTTCCTGAATAATGCTCTTGCCTTCAGCTTTTCTGCTTCGGCTGTTTTATCCTCTTCATCCGCTTCCTGCTCAATAGCTTTGTATCCAAGCTTATCTATTTCATTTTTAACAAAATCCAGGTTCAGCGTTACATCAGTAAACTCAAAATACGCTGTTTCATTTGCAAGGTCAACTTTCGCGTTTTGTATTCCGCTCAACTTATTAAGCCTCCGCTCAATTTTCATTGCGCATGAGGGGCAATCCATCCCTTCAATATCAAGCTCAAATTTACCCGTTCCTGCCGCCGCTTCTTTAACTAACTCTTCTGCCATCTGTAAAATTATTTTCTGTGTACTACCGATGATGATGCCTGTTTGTTGGCAAGCAATATCATTTCGGCGACAACAACATTTTTCGGCCTCGTAGCTGCGTAAATTACTGCATCAGCAATATCGCCTCCAGTAAGAGGCTCCATACCCGTATAAACCGATTTAGCTTTATTAACATCTCCCCTGAACCTCACCATGCTGAATTCAGTTTCCGCGAGGCCCGGATCAATTGTAGTAACACGCACATCGGTATCAACCAGGTCAATGCGCATTCCCTTTGTTAAAGCGTCAACGGCATGTTTTGTAGCGCAATAAACATTACCTTTTGGATAAACCTCATGGCCGGCAATTGAGCCAATGTTAATTATATGGCCGGAGTTTCTTTCAACCATTCCGGGAATAACAGCGCGGGAAACATACAGCAGGCCCTTTACATTAGTATCTATCATTTCTTCCCAATCCTGCAGACTTCCTTCATGCAGCTTATCAAGTCCGCGGCTCAGGCCGGCATTGTTAAGCAGAATATCAATAGCCTGCCATTTTCGTGGGAGACCGTTAACAGCGCGTTTTACCGCAGCGCTGTTCCTTACATCAAGCTGTATTACGTGAGTGCTGCAGCCATACTTTTTCTTCAGTTCTGCGGAGAGCTTTTTCAGCCTGTCGATTCTTCTTGCCGCGAGGATAAGGCGCGCACCCTTTTTTGCAAATGCCGCTGCCGAAGCGAGTCCAAACCCGCTTGAGGCACCGGTAATTAATACTGTTTTGTTTCTGATATTAGTCATAATTACAAAAATAATCACATAAAAATTAATAAAGCACTTAATTTAACGGGTATAGCCTGGGGAAATAAAACTCCAAAACTTCTGCAGGGAAAGCTGGTTTTACTGCAGATTTAGGAGTTTCACTTTTCAACAATCCTCTATCCAGTAGTTTTTTTAGTTCTCTCCTTGCTGTTCTTTCGGGCATAGCCGTCAATTTCGGAATGTCACCTCTTCTTATTTTTCCGTTTATTAACGCTTCTTTCAAAATTGTAAATGAGGCGGATTTCAAATCACTTTCGTTTTCTATGTATTTCCTGATTCTCTCGAATAAATTCGCAAAATCAAACAAGTTTGACATGAATTTAATCTGGTCAATAGCCAGATCAATGAAATACTCGCAAAACTCGAATAGTCTCTTATCTGAGAGATTTCCTCTGCCGTCATAGTCATTTAGTCTCTGCTCATCAGCATTTGAAAGCATGGCATAATATTTTTCCCGGTTCCGTGCAAATCCTCTTGAAATTGACCAAAGGTCATTTTTATTTAATCCTGATTTCAAGAGATATGCATGAGTAAATAACCGCGCAGTTCTTCCATTTCCGTCTGGGAAAGGATGGATCCATTCAAGCCTGTGATGTGAGGCTGCTGCTGCAATCAGTCTATCAGTTCCGTTTAGTTTATTCGTAGCATATTTAGTGCAGAATTTATTAAGGAAGACCTCAATGTGTTCAGAAGAAGGAGGTATGTGCCTCCCAACTTTTACATCAAACTCCCTGAGTTTGCCCGGGATAATATTAAAAGGATTCCCGTTTGAATCCTTAATCTTTCTGAATTCTTCCGGAATACTTTCATAAAATTCTTTGTGAATATTTCGAATAAAATCTATTGTACAAATATCGAAATTCATATCTTGAAGCAATAACTCATCTATTTTTTTCTGAACTTTTATATGGGCAATGTGTTCGTATTCTTTGCCTCGCAGATCAGGGTCTTTTGAAAATCTCTCAGCCATTGCTTTTTCAATTTCAAGAGGTGTTGTCCTATTACCTTCGATAAGGTTAGAATAATAGCTGTTCATATTAATAACCAGCCCTGAGAGCTCTTTTAAAGTATCCTTGTTTAAATTTGCTCCAAGGCCGCCTGCAAGACTTAAGAGGGTTATACTTTTTTCAGTAAGTTCCTCTTTTCCATATGTTGGTAAAAGCGGCTCTATTTCAGTAATAAAGTTTCTCAAATTGCTTTTCACTTTAACTTTTACAATA
>JACSRQ010000063.1 GCA_014879675.1 Ignavibacteria bacterium | reverse complement strand
TTATATAAGGTATGAGCAAACTTATTACCAGCGCTCCCCAAACGTAAAGCAGGAAAGAATACGTTACTGATTTAGTAAAAAATCTTGCTGCATTTGAATCCTTCAGCTTCTGCCAGAATATTGCATTGAATGCCAGCTGGAATGGTGATATCAATACAAAAGTAAGAATTCCACTTATATTTGAAGCCAGACTAAACAGTCCAACATCATCCGGCTTACCTATGAAGCCTAAAATGAACCTGTTCACGCTATTGAGTAATGTGGAAACAACACCAGTTAGCATAAGCGGGAAAGTAAAGGCAAGAAGTTCCTTGAGATGCCGAAAGCTGAATTTCAAATTAATCCTCTTTATAAGAAAGGGGAGAAGTACCAGGAAAGTTAAAGATGGAGCGATGAACTTTGAAATAAAAATACCTTCAAGCTTATTGTTAGTATAGATCAGGAAATAAAGCTGAAATATCAATGCTATCACCGTACTGGCAATGGTAATAAGAAGATACTTGCCTGGTTTGTTTTCAGCTCTCAACAGAGAAAGCGGCACTACCATCAGTGCTTCAAAACAAGCAATTAGGAAAGTAAGTATTATGATGTTGGAATAACCACTGCTGTCAAATATCGCCTGAGATAAAGTAGCAGAAAAAACAATGCCTCCCAAAATCAAAACTATGTTTAATCCTGTCAGGTAGAGCAGAATTGTAAAAATCAGAGATTTCTTTTCTTCCTTATTCTCTGTTAATGTATACCATCGAAGCAATGCAGTTTCCATTCCGAACAGAGATATAGCAAATATTATCTGCCAAAATCTTTCAAAACGATCCAGAACTCCATATTCACTCACTGTGAAATAGATTGAAATGACCGGAGTAAGGATAAAAGAGACGAATTTCAGTGAAATTCTGCTTAATCCATATATCGCGGATTGCTTAACGGTATTTTTTATGTCTTGAAGCAATTTCGCAAAATATCAAAAATAGGTTAGTAAATAAATGAAAAAGGCAGAGATATTCTCTGCCTTTAGAAATTACCATATGTTTGGATTATTTGATCAATACCATCTTTTTTACAGAAGAAAAGCCAGGTGCCTCTAATCTATAGACATAAACACCGCTGGATAAGCCACTGGCATCAAAACTGTATTTATAAGTCCCGTAATTCTGGTTTTCATCTACTATTGTGGTAACAAGCCTGCCACTAATATCAAAAACACTGAGTTTCACACTGCCAGATTTTACTATCGAATATTGGATTTCTGTTGCCGGATTAAATGGATTAGGATAATTCTGACTTAATTCATAAGCTACAGGCAATTGGGAGTTTATTATTCCAATTGTGCACTCACTTATTGACATTAATTGATTTGACAAAACATTAGTAAATTTCTGAGTATTGCCAGTCGTCCAATAGACTATTACTGAGTCAATACTTGTTATGCTTCCCAATCCAAAATGCTGCCATAACATATTTTGTGAAGCATTACCTCCACCCACTTCTCTCATGAAAACTTTATTTCCATCAACAATTCTTATTCTTGCCCCAATTGCGGATTTGTTCAAAGAGCAGCCGCTAAGTTTAAGCGTAATATAATTGCCGCCCGTAAATACATTTTTGTATAAGTAATTATTAACGAGTGGAGTAGTACTGCCGTTTCCTACAGCCAAATCGATCTTTCCATCATTGTTGAAGTCAGCCCAGGCTCCTGCATCGCTAACTCCACCTTCATAAGCCACAACGTCTCCAGTGACTTTTGTGAAGCCCACCCCATTTGCATTCATGAAGAGCGAGTTTAGACCATTTCTTTTAGGTACAAACAGGTCAATCCATCCATCATTGTTAAAATCAGCCCAGTTAGCAATGTATGAATATCCATTCTCAAAACTTGGCAGAGTTCCGCTTAGTGTAAAAGTGCCATTTCTTTCATTATGGTATAGCCTGTTCTGCGAATTATTGTTAGTCACATATAAATCCAGCCAGCCGTCATTATCGTAATCAGCCCAGGAACAGCCGGAACCGTAAGCATTGTCATTAGTTGTTCCTGAATTATATATTCTAGTGAATGTTCCGTTGCCATTGTTTTTGTATAACATATCAGGCTGTCCACCATAGTTAACAACGAACATATCAGGCCAACCATCATTGTTATAGTCTCCCCAGGCGCAGCTTCTTCCTTCAGCTCCATCGAGTACAATGGGATCATTAGTGATACGTGTAAAAGTGCCGTTGCCATTATTTTTGTATAAAGCGTCGTTCTGATTTTGACCGTTAGAAACAAACAAGTCAAGCCATCCATCTTTGTTATAATCACCCCATGAACATCCCAAACTGCTGTTTGCATCTGTTACAATTGAACCGCTCAATACCTGCGTAAAATTTCCATTGCCATCGTTATGAAACAGTAGATTAGTCTGATTGAAATGACGAGTAATGTAAAGATCCAGCTTACCATCATTGTCATAATCTCCCCAAGCCGCACCATTGCCATTAATGACTTGCTGTCCAATTGTGTTTATCTCACGTATAAATGTACCGTCACCCACATTCTTGTACAATAAAATTGGATAACTGCATGGCCAACAACCGTCATTCCATGGCACTATAATTAGATCCTGATAACCATCATTATTGAAATCCCCCCAGGCAAGTTGACTGCTTGATGAAATGTCGTTAGCAATTTGACCTGTAGTGATTTTCTGATAAAATGGCTGTGCAAATACTGAATAACAAGAAATAATAAGTAAGAATAAAACGAACTTTTTCATAACCAAGGGATTTAGTTCATAAAAATAGGATTATGTACCTTAAATATAGTACATAATCCATGTTTTTACAAGCAATTAAAATCCGGTGAAACTAAGATTCTGCGGGTTTTTCGGGTTTTTCTTCGGTTTCCTGCTGTTTTTTACGCCTGAAATATATACCGCCAATGGAAACTGCGAATATTGCCGCAAGCAAAATGTTGGTTCCCATCGAAATATTCTTGCCCGCGTAATATGTCTGCGGCTCAAACTTGAACTCAACCGTGTGCTTGCCCTTGGGAACGATCACACCGCGGAAGAGATAATTTGTTTTCAATATTTCCGCCGGCTGTCCATCTATATATACCTTCCAATCGGGATAGTACACTTCACTTACATACAGCAGGTTGTTTCCTGTTGCTTCAGCTTCTATTGTTACTTTGTGAATTTCATAATTTGTGATCCTCGCTTGTGCGGTAGAATCAGCCGGATCGATCTTCTGTCCCGGGTCTTTTTCAAGTAGTGCAGTCTGCTCAGGATCAACACCACCCTGTTTAATGGTATTCAGCATTTCAAGCCCGCCCATTACTTTTGTATCCTTTACAAAAAATGCCTTCGGACGGTAATCTTTATTCAGCAGTATGTATTTGCTGCCCTTGAACACAGGCACGAATACTGAATCGCTGTAGGGCTGATCGGTGATAATATATTTCGCGCTCATAAGCCGCCATGCTGCGGGATTTGTCATGCCAACAACGTCATCCATATCCTGGTAAATTCTTAGCTTTGCGCCTTGGTAACCGTAGATGTTTTGCAGTCTCCAATACGCGAGTGTGTTTTCGCGCACCGGCTGGCCCTTTTCCATATGCAGCACCCTGAAATCGTACGTGTTTTTTTCATTCTTCAGTATCCAGTCAACATAATCGGGAGTTTTAAAATACGACTCCATATCAGTTTTGTTATCCCAGTGCAGTGTTTTGAAATCAATATGCCAGAGATCTATCATTGTGATAATTATCAGCGCCAGCCCGAACATCTGGTATTTTAAATTGCCCTTTACGAACAGGTAACAGATACCGAATGCCGCAAGCAGAAGCACTCCAACAATGAGTAACTCAGATTTAACATTATCGTATGCAGGAGTTATAAAATATTGCTGAACGACTTGCTGCATTTGTTGTTGGGTTACACCTTGTTGTTGTAACTTCTGAATTATTGGACTAGACATAACCTGGGAAGTATAATAATCCTGGAAACCGATTATCGAAATTAATATTGGCAATGCAAGTATCGGGAAGATAAATTTTGCGGAATTCAAAAATCCATTGCTAAGCGTTTTATCTTTTGTTACCTCAATTATTGATTTGATACCAAATCCGGCAAGAATTACAAAAGCTACGTTGATCAGGATATGTATCATAACCGGCGCGCGGAAGCTTGAGAAGTACGGCAGGTTGTAGAACAGCAGGTCATACAGCAGCGGCCACGTCCTTCCGAACGAAAGCAGTAGCGACAGGAATGAGATAACTACCAGCGCCTGTACGAGCGCACTCTTTTTGAAATTGTAGTAGATGCCAATGAAGGCAAGCAGAATTGTTATAACACCAAAATACATCGGAGAAGTTGTGAACGGCATCTGCCCCCAGTAAGTGTTTGATTTCTGGCCCTTCACTTCAACATCACCAAAGCCAACCCAGTAGGGAACGAAGAATGTCATGGTTTCGATCGGGGAAAATGACCAGTTGGTTGAGTAATCATAATCAGCCGCGCCTGAAGTTTTGACTTCTGTTGGCGCCTGTGTTATTGGCGGCACACCGCGGATGGAATATTTATTGTATTCACGGCTCGACATGTATGAATCTGCATACATTGCCGCGCTTAAACCAACCGCCGTTATGAATAATACCAGCGTAAGCAGCGCCGGTTTGAAATCAATTTTCTTTGTTAAATTATAAATCAATCTGTAAACCATGTAGATGCCTGTTCCGGTAAAGAAGTAAAACAGCATCTGCACGTGGTTAGAGCTCATCTGTACATGCACAAAGAATATAAGTATGCCGAAGTACAGCAGGATTCGGAAGATGTTTTCCCGCAGGTGGCCTTCGGTTATGAGGTCATACAGCTTTTCAAGCATCAGCAAAACTGCGGGGAACATCATAACGGCGATCATCTTACTGTTATGTCCTACAATAATCATCTGGATTATCGGCGTTATAAAAACCGCCGCCAGTGCAGAAAACAGCGCTATGAGCTTATCTTTGAATTTATACTCCGCCAGGAAGTAAAACGAAAATGCAAAAATAATATAAAAGAGCACAATTGCCCAAACATTGTTGCCGCTGAAAATCATGTACAGACCGTCGCGGAGCGTAACCCACACAGCGTGTGAGAAATCGTACATTCTTTCCAAATGGGGAACCAGCGCCGCAAAGCTTGGCATTCCGTTGAAGATATAAGGAACCCAAAGGGGGAACTCACCTTTGGCTTTCGCATCATTCAGGAATGTAGTGAAGCTTTCAGATGCGATATTATCCGCGGATGAAAATACCTTTCCGCCAAATATACCCGGATTGAAAAAGATCAGTATCAGTACAAGTATCACCGCGAGGAAAACCGGTGTCTGCCATTTTTGAGGAATGAAGTCAATTGAATAACTTCTTGCGGCTTCCTTTTTTAACGGTGATGTTTTTGTCTGAATTTTTTTTGGTGATGTTGGTTTTGCCATATTCTGTTTTCATCCCCGCGCACGCGGAGATATATTTGTATTTAATTTCTAATCTGTGTGAGAAGCTGAATTATAGTCGGCTTTAGCCGCAATTATTTTCATCTGGGGCTAAAGCCCCTTAAAATTGGGAATCTTGTCCCACGGTCTGAACTGCTGTGGCAGTCAAGAGACCGTGGCTACTCAATGTTTATCAAATATTTATCAAACACTTCTGCCAGCTTTTTTGTCAGAAGCTTCCGCTCATATCCGGCTATTGCTTTGGTATCTGAAACCGGTAAAATTGCGTTATTATTTTCAAAAAAACCATTATATAATTTCAGGTAGTTTTCTATCAGGATTTCAGGGTGGTGGTGCGGATTTATCACACCGGCGCCGGTCTCAACAAGCAGGTCGTGCGCTTCGCCTTCGCCCGTTATTGCAAATACAGGCTTGCCTGTGATGGCGCTTGCCCCAAGGTACTCGAACACTTTTCCAGAAAGTATCATTTTGGAATACTTATCCTCATCAATCAGCAGCAGCATTGCATCGGCTTTCATCAGGTAGTTTATGCTTTCATGGTGTGGCACATACGGTACAAGCTCGATCGCTTCAAGCAAAGGCGATCTATTAATGTAATCCAATATATCGCTTCCCATTCTGCCTACAAATATGAATTGAATTCTCTTTATATCAACTTTGCCCTGCTGTACCAGCGAGGCGATAGTATCAAGCAGGTAATACGGATTCCTCTTGCCGTACATCGAGCCGGTATAAACCATCGTAAACTTTTCGTTCCTGTTTTTTGGAGCCTCAGCATTGCCATAGTCAGTGGAGTCATATCCATTCCTCAGCAATACAAAATCAGTTTTTGCGGATACATCCGGATACTTCCTTTCGAAATCATCTTTCATTCCGCTTGATACAATTGTTACAGTATCGGCTTTATCAAGCGTTGTTCTTTCGTAATGTTTATCGATCTTTTTCGGTAAGAACCAGCGGTTGGGTGTGGTCAGGTAGTCTGTCCATGCATCCCTGAAATCAGATATCCACGGAACACGCTTGTTCAATTTCTTCTCCGCATACTTTTTCAGTTCCATTGCAATCAGTGCGCATGTATATGGCGGCGATGATGAAAAAATAATATCGGGTGAGTGTTCATCAATTATCTTCTTGCCCTCTTTGACTGCGTGATTTTTCCAGCCGCGGCGCGCATCGGGAATAAAAAATGTAGCCCTTATGAATTCCGCCAGCTTTTCAGAGAGCTTTCCGCCCGAACCTTCATTAATGTTATTTACGTCAACGGCGGTATGTTTGGATTTACCTGTAAGCTTGCGGTAAAGGTCGTAGGGCTCAAAAATATCGGTGCGGTGAACGGGTACATTAGGTGGAATTTCTTTAAGCAGCGATTCATCCCGCGCGGGGAAGTCGCCGTCTTTAACGGTCAGTACTATAGGCTGCCAGCCGAACTCAGGCAGGTATTTAACGAACTTCAATACCCGCTGTACACCCGGCCCCCCCGAAGGCGGAAAGTAATATGATATTATGAGAACCTTCTTCAATCGTCTAAGATATGAAATACAATTAGAGGTGCAAAAGTATAAAAAAAACAAAAGACTGACACTAAGACACTAAGACTCAAAGATGATAAAAAAACAATATCAGTATTACCCGTTAAAGACTTTTTTGGCTTTTGCTTTTCTTTGTGCCTTTGAGACTTTGTGTCGGCTTTTTGTTTTGCTTGCAAAAAAAAGGAGACGAAAAGCTATGTTTTCCTGCCTATTACTAAAACGCCTGTGCCTTCAGCCTTATTCTTCTCGTTCACATCAAGCCACATGAAGAGCAGCGTCCACCATATTGTAATGGAATAATAGAACGGCAGCAGGATGAAAAATATCTGCGACTTGTTCAGCATCAGCATCGGGTACTTTATACCAAGCTTCCAGTACAGATTGCCCCATTTGCCGTAAGTATATTCGAAGCTCTCGATCTTAAATCCAGCCGACTCCAGCTTGGTGCAGATATCTTCCTTCGAGTATCCAAGCCTTACGTGCTCGCCGATGAAGCTGTCATCATCTTCATGCTCCGCATCGCTGCCGCCGATATTGGATGGGGTATTTATCATAACCCTGCCGCCCGGCCTAAGCGCTGCATAGAATCTGCGGAATACACCAATGTCATCTTCAATATGCTCCATTACATCCACCGATAGAACAAAATCAAACCGCTCTTTGAACTCTATAGTAGTCAGGTCGGCATATTCAAACTCTGTATTTTTTATGCCGCATTTATCAAAGAAATACTTGCAGTCTTCAAGGTAATCAACCTTTACATCCACGGCAAGCATTTTCATATTTGGGAATTTCTTTGCCATGAAATATGAGTACTGCCCGAATCCGCAGCCGGCGTCAAGTATGTCATCAGGCGGGCGTTTGCTATAAAGCTCTTTGATCCTGCGCTTAACATACCACTCCCTCAGGAACATGAGCCCGAGGATCTTATAAAAAATCTTTCTTAAAAACGGCGACTTTTTAACAATTCCGCCGATTTTATCTTTTATTGGATCGTAATGCAAAGTCTTATTTTTAGTTGAATAATTGCGCAAAATATCTAATATAGTGTATAGTTACAATGGAAATAGAACATACCGGGATCAATAATATTGGTGTCGATTCATGGAATATTAACCTCATTTGGATTATTTTAGTAAAAAAAAAACCGGAATGAAAACAAAATACATTTTAAGCCTGCTCATCCTGTTTTTCGCTGCGCTGGCATGCAATATCATAGAAAAAGAGGTCAATAAGTTTGCCGGTCATGATGAGGAGAAGATCAAGCGCCTGAAAAAAGAAGGCAATAAATGCGAAGCACAGATAGAAAAAGTTGAAGACCTGAATATTACCGTAAACCAGGATCCGAAGGTCAGGCTGTATCTTGAAGTAATGCCGCCCGGCGAGCCCTCATTTGGCGCGCAGGTTGAAATGGTCGTTTCCCGCGTAAATGTCCCCCGCAAAGGCGATTATGTTACGGTGTATTATAATCCGAAGGATAAGACAGATCTGATTGTGGAGTGAATAAGTGTATTGAGTGAGTAGAGTGTATTGAGTGCGTAGAGTGCGAAGTGTGTTTAGTGCGAAGAGCGTCGGTAGTGTTGGTTCTTTAAGTTCTTTTACGTATCCCGCTTGACTTCCGCAGGAAGTTTTGACGTTTTGGCATTTGAGCTTTGATCCCGCAAGCGGGATTTCGATCAGTTCTTCGAACTGATCTCAACATTTCACGTTTTGTCATTTGAGATTTGGAATTTGGTATTGCTTCATTGTCATTTAATATTCCATTTATTCAATATTCCGAAAGCCTTATCTTTGCTTTTCCGTATAAATTAATCTTTATCTACAATGAAAAACGATTCAGCTGGCTCGATGGATAAAATTGTTTCGCTTGCCAAAAGGCGCGGATTTGTATTCCAGTCTTCGGAAATTTACGGCGGTTTGAACGGCTGCTGGGATTTCGGTCCGCTTGGGGTGGAACTGCTCAATAACATAAAACAGGCATGGTGGCAGGCTATGACCTACCGCGATGATGTTGAAGGACTCGATGCCTCGATACTCATGCACCCGAAAGTCTGGGAAGCATCAGGGCATGTTGAGAACTTCACCGATCCTATGGTTGACTGCAAACAGTGCAAAGCACGCTACAGGGTTGACCTCCTGTTTGATATGCTTCCGAAAAAAAGCAAGAAAAATATTGAAGATAAAGTAAAGATTACTCTTGAAGCCGAAAAAGCTGAGATAAACGAGATCTCAATTAACAATTATTTCAGCGATAATATCGATCTCTTCACCGCTGATATTACATGCCCAAGCTGCGGCAATACTGATACATTCACAAATGCGCGAAAGTTCAACCTCATGTTCAAAACATATATGGGCGCAATCGAAAGCGCTGACTCGATAGCGTACCTTAGACCTGAAACAGCGCAGGGCATTTTTGTAAACTACGGCAATGTTAAGGAATCAACCCGCCAGAAGCTGCCATTCGGTATCGCGCAGATCGGCAAGGCTTTCCGAAATGAGATCAACACCAAAAATTTCCTTTTCCGTGTGCGTGAGTTTGAGCAGATGGAAATGCAGTACTTCGTTAAGCCCGGAGCAGATGAGGCGTTTTACGAAGAGTGGAAAGAACGCAGGATTAAGTGGTGGACGGATCTCGGCATTAAACGCGAGAACCTGAACTTCGCACCTCATCCCGCTGATAAGCTTGCGCATTATGCGAAGGCCGCTGTGGATATTGAGTTCAATTTCCCGTTCGGCTTCGGCGAGCTTGAAGGCATTCATAACCGTGGTGATTTTGATCTGAGCCAGCACACGAAATTCTCCGGTAAAAAATTGGATTACTTCGATGAGCAAAATAAGGAGCGTTTTACACCGTTTGTGATCGAAACATCCGCAGGCGCTACGCGCGGATTCATGGCTTTCCTCTGCAATGCGTATGATGAAGATGAGGCGCCAACATCAGAAGGGAAGTCAGAAGTACGCACGGTACTGCACTTCCATCCTAAGCTTGCGCCGATTAAATGCGCGGTTTTCCCATTGGTGAATAAAGACGGGCTGCAGGAAATTTCCCGGGCTATTACCGAGGATCTGCAGAAGTCATTTAAGGTGTTCTATGACGAGTCCGGCGCTGTGGGCAGAAGGTACAGGCGGCAGGATGAATGCGGCACTCCGTTTTGCGTGACGGTTGATTATGATACTATCAAAGATGATACCGTTACAATTCGCGACCGTGACACCATGCAGCAGGAGAGGATCGCTATTGATAAGATAAAAATGTATGTAATGGAGAAGATGGCTTTGTAGGTGGGGGAGTAGGTAAATAGGTGAGTAGGTGAGTAGGTGAGTAGGTGAGTAGGTTGATAGTGAGATAGTGAAATGGTGTAACAACGTCTTTTGAGAATTGCCTACGATCTCTTTTGACAAATAATTAGTTTGTAGCTTCGATTTCAAGAAAAGAAGAAATTTGCAATATGTGCACAATCAATGTTTATGCGGTTGTGCACATATCTTAATAAAATACATATATTTACCCTTGCTTTTGTAAATAAAATATGACTATTTTTAGTGTACTCACTAACTAATCAATAATTTATTTAGGGTAATGATCCTTATATAAATTTTAGAAAGGGTTCACTAGTATGAAAACATTTCAATCTTCTGAAGATAGAAATTTTCTTTTTATGTATTCCAAACCTAACAGGAATATACGGAAAGAAGCTTTTGCAACGCTCCGCAGATCCGGAATCAGGGTATATGCGCAGTATTCGGATATAGCGGTCGAAATTGGGTGTAATTCTTACCAGGCTGAAGAAATTTTTGAGCTTGGATATTTCCAGTTTTATTTGGTCGGCAGATGTAATCCGGCTGATTATAAATTTTTATCACCTGAGCAGCTTGAAGTATTGAATATCTGGAATGCAAGATTTACCGAAAAGAAAAAAAAAGATATGCCTCCTGCAGCATGGAACGATAAAAGGTACGGTGAGCCGCTTCCTGACACTGCAATAGACCCGCAAGAGTTTATCGAAAAGCTGAAAGAACATAAGATTGAGGTAAAGAAATCTGAAGGGAAGACTAGAACAAAAGAATTGACGGGAAATGCTTTTGTTAAATTTGAAGAAAAGCTCAGAAAGAAATATGGAAACGCAACTGTCGCATATCATCTGGCAAGGCTCGCGCTCAGGCTTGACCCTGGATACTGGCCCGTAATAGAAGACCTGAGCACTCACTTGTTAGAATGGATTATTTTTATTGTTGGAGAAGATTATCAAGGCAAGCCGGGTGAGTGCTGGAAAATGACGGGCAGCGTAGCTGTTGGTGTAGTTATAGTAGAATCTGAATTAACAGATGGGCCGAAGTTTACAGATGATGAGCGTAATAGGATCAGGGATAAGATCAGAGAAGCCCATGGTTGGCTTGCAAAAGAGCATCCTGAGCATGAGTTGTTCTGGTATTACGATTATGAGAATGTTCAGATAAGTGAAAATGACAGAATAAGAACTGAAGATGAACGGTACTGGATCTTTCCGGGTATGGAAAAGGTGAATTACAGGGGGCATACATATTCAGGAGATTTTGAAGGGATCAAAAAATATCGTGAAGACCTTAAGAATTTGGAAAAAGCAGATTATGCGATAGTAATTTTTGTGTCACCGTATGTCTCAACAAGGATTTATGCCCATATTCCCCATAAATTTATCATTCTCGCTCAAAATACAGGTAACATTCCAATAACACATGATTTCATGGGCTTTGGTATTGATAACCTGCACCTGGTGACCGCACATGAAACCTGCCATTTGTTTGGAGCAGCTGATGAATATACGGGAGAGGGCACTCCTTGCAGCACCTGCGGAACATTACACGGCTGTCACCGGATTCCCAACGGGAACTGCAATAGCTGCGCTAAACCAATGAATCCCTGTATTATGGGGATTACACAATTGAATATCTGCGATTACACGAGAGGGCAAATCGGCTGGGCTGATCTGTTTGTTGAGGTTTGGACATCTAACACAGAAGATGCACGGGCAACTGCTGCGCCAATTCTGAATATTGGAAGCAAAGAATATATTCTTTCGCCGCAGGCATATGCAGCTCATGGGGAAGTAACACCGTATATTGAAGGTTATAGTAATTCCCACTTTGACGCCGGTTTTAGAGATGGTTTTGCTATCTGGGATAAAGACCTGGACCTTGGAGATATTGAGCGTATAATGTTCAGGCTTGCTGTTTACGGAAGCTGGCGCATCGATAAATACAAAGTAATATTCAGGGGGAATAAAATATGCGAGCAAACAATAGATAATCTGCTTTCAGTTGATAACCCAAATTACATCGGCTGCACTTTCCGGAATAATTCTGTTAACTCACTTATTGTTGAGGTAACTACCGGCGATGTGTTTAACGCGGGGACTGATGATATTGTAAGGTTTTATGCCGGAAACCAAGGCTGGAATTTAATTGGATTTCCACGAAATAATTTTGAGCGCGGCAGAAGGGACAGATTTGATCTCGGCCCGCAAACTGGGTTAGATATGAGTGATTTCTTCAGGGTAGTTATTACTAAATCACCTGATGGTCCCCTTGGAGGCTGGTTTTTAAAGGGCTTAAAAGTTACTGCAAACGATATAGTTGTTTATGATAATCAAAGTATAAATGTTTGGCTCGAAGGAAATAATGATGGAAGGTATTGGGAAGATTTCTTATAAATAACACTTTTAAATTTTATCAAAAAACCCCGCCTCTTTCTATAGAAAAAAGGCGGGGTTTCCTTTTGAAGGGCATTCCGTATATTTACGGAATCTCTTCAATCACGAATCACGCTTACATCTTTTCAGACTTCAGCCGTGAAATACCCAGTTAATTATTTCTTGTTCGGATCGTCCAGCTTTTCCCTCATATCTTTTCTCATGTCGTCTTTAGAATCGGCGGCAGTTAAAGATAGAGTGGTGGAAGTGCAAAGGTCAACATCCTGGATGTAGTGATATGTGCCGTCTTCGGTCATATACCTTACATCATACAGGCAGTTTGCCCTGTCAACAGGCTGCGTGAACTGGAATGAGTTGTTGATTGAAATATTGCCGGTTGTGTTCAGGTTATCGCTCCATTTATTTGCATCATTGGGCGAAATGCTGAATCCGGTTACAACCATACCGCTGCCATTTGTTATGGTGTAGGTCTGGTTCTGGGCCATAGTGCCAGCGTTAAAGGTCAATAATGCCGCAAGCACTATTGCCGGAAAAATGAATTTGTTCATGTTACCCTCCTTAGGATTATTTAATGTTAAAAAATTTACCGGCCATTGTAATTTCAACCGGCTGCTTAAAATTTCAGAAAATCAGCGGTAAGTTCAGTATGATCTCTTTCTCTTACCTATTACAACATACATTTTTTGATGGTAAGTTCTCATTTTTCGAAAAACATCCGAATAAAATTCATAACTCTTTTAATATCAAAAGGTGATTGGAAAATATAAAAAACTAAATGCGGCTGGGGGCGTGAACCCTTATAAATAAAGGGGCGGGGTTAGGCTGCCCGTTGTGACATGTGAGTCATTATTTTGACAGATATGTCCGAATAATTGATGTTATGAATTGAGTTTTATCTGAATTTTCAATCGGAATTTTCGGCACGGAAATTGTTTATTCATTATGCAGAATACGATGATAGTGCAAAGACTCAAAATGATTCAGAATGCGGATATGATGAAAAGACATGAAAAGGTAATTTTTAAATTGTTCTTTTAAGAAAGTGTAAGGCTCTGATCCCGGAATAAGATTTTCCGGTGGGGAAGAGAAATACCCGGTGAGCAAAGCAGAACATACGTGTGGGGTAAATAAAGCCCGTACATATGTTGAAGCGAGTGAGGCGGAATACGAAAGTTACCATGTAACAATGTGATAACGGAAGTATCCCATAGACAGCCGTGATCGTAAAAGACAGGCTTCAGCTTCACAGCTCGCCGGCTGATTTTAAGCGGAGAGAATCCGCAGAGTAAATTAAGTTTTCCTTCTATTTTTCCCCGCAAGTGGCTGCAACGGATTATAACACTGGTGGTTATAAAAATTTGCAGTCATGCGCAAAAAAAAGGCAGCCACAGGCTGCCTTTTTTATTTCTCTGATTCTGCTGTTACTTCAAAAGCTTCTTAATTTTCGGATTGCCTTCAAGCAGATTCAGCACATACTTGCCCAGGAAATCAAATTCAATATTAACTCTATCGCCAACTTTGTACCTGCCAAAAACAGTATTGTTATATGTATATGGAATTATAGCCACTTTCATATCAAAGTATTTTCCCTTAGGTTTTGTCACTTCTGCAACTGTCAGGCTTACACCATCAACTGCAATTGAACCGACATAAATAACAAACTTAGCGTGTTTCTTGTGCATCTTTATCCTGTATTCCCAGTTATCGGAATCCTTTTTCTTCTCTGCCTTTATCTGCTTAACTTCTGTAACTATTCCTGTATCATCAACATGCCCGGAAACAAAATGACCGCCGAGCTTTTTGTTCATTGTTAATGAGCCCTCAAGATTCACATCATCGCCGGTATTAAGCTCGCCGATGTTTGTTTTTTTTAGTGTTTCATGCATGCTGACAAAATCAAACTCCGTTTTGCTTCTTGTGGTAACAGTATGGCATACGCCGTTGATGCATACGCTGTCGCTTTTAGCAAGTTTTTTGCCAACCTGCTTCGAGCGTACCCTGAATTTATATCCCTCGTTGATCTTTGTTTTTTTTACAACAATTCCTTTTTCTTCTACTATTCCTGTAAACATTTTTTTATCCCATTCCCGCGCAGGCGGGAATCTCAATTTTTAATGATTGTTATTTGTTCTTTTTTTTCTGATACTTCAAAACTAAGCAACTTTGTTCTGATACTAGGAATTCTAATCTATATAAAATTCGTCTTTACTCCATTTTTGTGGATTGTAATGAATATAAGCCCTGATATTGTCGAGTTCTTTCTCGCTTCGTATGACCCGGTCATGAAATCTGCCCTGCCATCTGAATGAACTTTTGAATACTGCAATTCTTTTTGTACACTTTGATTTAAACTGACCGATAATCGACCCAATAGAGTTAGGTTTCAAAGTTTTCGATGCCCCTGTAGAGACTACCCGGCATGACTGCCGGTGCAGTTGGGTCGTCTCCAAATGATCACGACCCGTCTCAAACTCCCCACTGTTCGTCTCCGGGCATGATTGATCAGAGATCTTTTCCAATGCGATGATCCCGTGAAAGTGATTCGGCATTACCACATATTCATCAAGAATTACGTTTTCCCTTACAACTACGTTGTTAAGCCATTCTTCTTCAACAATTTTTCCTGCATCTGAAAGTGTTACACTGCCTTTTACGATCTCACCAAAAAACTTTTTCATGCCATGCGTACAAATTGTAATGTAATATAATCCTGTATTTGAATAATCCCAGCCTTTTAACCTGGCAGAATCAACGCGATATTTTTTGTTAAACAGTGTCATTGTATTTTGAGACGACCCACTTGTCAAACCAAACGCATGGGTGGGGCGTTTCTACAGATTTATTTCAAAATTTTCATTTACCATTTCATTGCGTATTTACGCCATTATCTTCTGTAGAGACGACCCGGTGGGTCGTCTCCGGTTTGAGGAGATCTTTTATCTGGCAGTTCCCAATGAATATGAAAAAATTAAACGATACATTTCATTAAGCAGTGACATTTCAATTTGAGATGACCCACTTGTCATGCCGAAAACATGGACGTGGGGTTTACTGAGTTATTTATTATTATTCTGTGTCCTATAGTTTGGAGACGACCCACCGGGTCGTCTCTACAGGACAAAAAAACTTGTTATCTTCTAATATTTATCAGCAGATCCGGGCCGGACTGGTAATAACTTACCCTGCTTTGTTCAAACGGATTAAAACTCTTGCCGAATGCATCTATTCCGCCGCCCATTAATTTGGGGGCAACGAATATCATGTATTCATCAACCAGCCCTTTTTTAATGAACTTCTCGTATGTGAATGCGCCGCCTTCTATCATAACGCTTGTAATGCCGAGAGTCGAGAGTTTCCTCAGCGCGAAATCCGCATCGATCACCTTGGCTTTGAGGGGTACTTCCAGCACACCCGCGCCCAGCTTCCGCAATTTCGCCATCTTGCTTTTTGGCGCAGCGGGAGAGCACAGTACGATAGTTTGGTTTGCCATACCTGCTTTGAAAATTTTTCTATTGATATCAAGTGTTAACATCGGGTCCATAACAATCCTTAACGGGTCGCGGCCTTTAACATCCCTTACATTAAGCGAGGGATCGTCATACTTCACCGTGTTTTTGCCAACCAATACTGCATCATACGATGCGCGGAACTCATGCACAAGCTTCCTGGATTCAGGCGAGCTTATCCATTTCGACCTGAACGCGCTATCGGCAATCTTGCCATCCAGCGTCTGCGCGGCTTTGAGCATTACATAAGGCAATCCGGTTGTAACATACTTGATGAAGAACTTATTCACCTCAAGGCACTCGGCTTTAAGCACATTCACCTTAACTTCGATTCCCGCTTTTTTAATGAGCTTAATGCCTTTGCCTGCTACTTTGTGGTACGGATCTTTCATACCTATCACAACCCTTTTGAACCTGTGCTTAACTATCAGCTCTGCGCATGGTGGAGTGTTGCCAAAATGCGCGCATGGCTCCAGGTTCACATACAGCTCTGAGCCGGTGAGGGTATATCCTTTTCTTACCGCTGAGTTTATCGCATTGCGCTCCGCATGAGGCCCGCCGTATTCCTTGTGCCATCCTTCTGCGATGACCTTACCATTTTTTACTATCACACACCCAACCAGCGGATTTGGCGAAACAAACCCCGTCCCTTTCCGGGCAAGCTCCAAACAGCGCTGCATGTATTGTTCGTCTTTAGTCATAAGTATAATATAATCTCCGATAAATATAGCAATTTATATTGAAATAAAAATTATTTCAATGTAATTTAAGGTATTGGTGGAACTGAGAAATGAGCCAAATATATCCCAAGGAAGATTGGCTGCCTTATTTTAAGATAGTATAGTCGCTATTGTCTCTAAAGTCCTTAAAAAAAATGAGCAAAGAAAATAACATATTAAACAAAGAGGGATTTATTCCAGCTCACGGAGGCTATAGAAAGTTAATCACTTACCAAAAGGCAGAAATTATTTACGATGGAACGATTTATTTTACCAAACGATTTTTTCACCCTTATAATAGAACTGTTGATCAAATGGTTCAGGCAGCGAGATCCGGTAAACAGAATATTGCAGAGGCAAGTATGGCATCAGGAACATCTAAAGAAACAGAAATAAAATTAACTAATGTGGCAAGGGCAAGTTTAGAGGAGTTATTGATTGACTATGAAGATTTTCTAAGAACTAATAAACTAATAATTTGGAGTGTGGAGCATAAACTTGTTGGTCGCTTCAGGGAGCTTAACAAAACGCCAAATGCAAATTATCAGACTTATGTTAAGGCGATTGAAAACAAAGAACCAGAGATTTGCGCCAACTCTATGATTTGTTTGATAAGAATAGTTTCCTATCTATTGAATAATCAAATTAAGACACTCGAAAAAGAGTTTATTAGATCAGGTGGATTAAGAGAAAGAATGACGAAAGCAAGAATAGAAAACAGAAATAAAAAATATTAGTGACTTACGAGACAAGTGTGACGAGTTTGTTACTTTCGATTTTGTGTCATAATGAATCAATAATTTATAAAATGGACTTCACTTAGGGAACAAGATTATCTCAACAAATGTCTAGAATCTAAAGTTCATACACAAAATCCTCACACCTCCACAAGCTTCCCAAACAATTCCTTATCATCCAGATACTTCTTTATCATTTCGAGGCTATCGACCTGATTCGGCCAGTGGATGAGATCCTTCGCTTCGGTGTATGCTGCCCAGCGGTATTCGGTATGTTCATCTGAAATTACAATATCTTCCTTATCCACGATCGTCAAAAAAACGGGCGACATGCAAATCTTATCTGCTATAGCAAGGTAAAATGTGTTTACGCGGGGAATGCTGAATATCTTCTGCGGCTCCAGCCCGGTTTCTTCCTTCAGCTCACGGATGAGGGTATCGCGGGTGTGTTCATGCGACTCAATTGTGCCGGTTATCATCTGCCAGATTCCGGGGTATATTTTAGCTTTGTCGGATCTTTTCAGCAAAAGGAATTTATCGCCATGATCGGTTTTGCGGCAGATGTGAAGCTCGATGTAGTTGGTTACTATTTGCGGCATAATATTTTTCTATTTAAAAATTTCTGTTGAAATATTATATCTGTAATCCGGTTTAACACACCCCGTCCGGCTAAAGCCGTCCACCCCTCTCTAGAGGGGAATTTGCATCATTTCTCGTTTAACGTTTCACATTTTTGCCTTTTCTTTTTTTGCCTTTTCACTTTATCATCACCTTTCTTCGTATCCGTAAATTCGTTGTTGGATTTAACACACCCCGGCGCTTCGCGCCACCCCTCTCGAGAGGGGAATTAACATTTTATGATGTTTCGGCAGGCAATGCGTTTGCTGTTTCTATTTTTGCCTTTTCCTTTTTTGCCTTTTCACTTTACTAAAACCATCTTCTTCGTATCCGTAAATGTATTCTTCGATATATTAAGCGCATCAGCGGTAATTATCCTGTAAATGTAAACTCCGCTGGCAAGTCCCGTGGCATCAAAATTTATTGAGTACCTTCCGCGGTGAAACAGGTTATCTGCCAGCACAGCAACTTCGCTGCCCTGCAGGTCATACACAACGAGCTTAACAAACGAGAGCTTAGCATTATTGAATGTTATGGTTGTTTGCGGATTAAACGGATTGGGGTAGTTCTGCTCAAGCGAATATTCTTCAGGATAAATACCTTCGTTGTTTGAAATTCCCGTAACCTGCCACTGATTGAAGAGCACCTGCAGAGAGTCTATTGGATCCTTGGGCGAGGGTACAGTCTGCACATTCAAATCCAGCCAATAAGGACCGTTTTGCGGATCGGTTGGCCTTGCAACTCTTATGAATGCGGAAATCGATGACCTTGTTGGCAGACACCTTGTATCTGCGCCAATAACCTTTGCGCCCTGCAAAGCCGCCATTAATTTTTCTGCCATTGTGCCGGGTGTGTTAATGTATCTGCTGTACATCGAGTCCAGTATCTGCTGACCCAGCAATATATTTCCCTGTACAGTAAAATTCGGACCTAAAACATGGTTTTTATAATTTGAACAACTCCCACCGGTATAACCTGCAGTTCTTACAGTTGATCCAATAAAATCCGTTATACCGTATTGTCTAATAGTAGGATTGCTGTCTCTTAATACAAGTGAATCAATTATCTGCTGCGGAGTAAATCCCAGGTTCATCAGGTTCCTTGCTATATTCTGATTGGTTGCATTATACTGTGCCTGAGTATGTATCACTCCGCGGTTTGGATGAACATCACTCAGGATTATTGATCCTGCTATGCACGAAGCACCCGCGCTGCCAACCAATCCTGTTACCGGGTCGACCGCTGTGATGGAAAAAGTATCCTGTGTAAATGTGTTTGCGGTAAGTACAAAAAGCAGTAAAAAGAGTGAAATTATTTTCATTTTATTATAGATTTATGGATCAAAATACACAGAAAAGAATAATTTTTAAGGGTAGAATTTAGAGGAGCGACCCCTCCCCAGCCCCCGGCGCCCGCCC
>JACSRQ010000026.1 GCA_014879675.1 Ignavibacteria bacterium | reverse complement strand
GAGACATTAGAATATATCAAAAAATGACCGCGTAGCGGTCACACATTTATAGCCGGTGGTTGCGGTAATAATTGACCCCAGAGGGGTCACACATATTTTTTTATATACCAACGATCAATGGAGTTCATCTCAACAATCATATTTCGCCCCTGCGGGGCTTGTATGAGGGGTTAGTTCTTTACGATGGGCTGCACCCATCGCTAACGCATTCCGCCCCGTTGGGGCTTAGATCAATCAAGTTTCATTAGGAATTGGTATAGTCAGGAGTTACCTCCTGACGACCTGAGACATTAGAATATATCAAAAAATGACCGCGTAGCGGTCACACATTTATAGCCGGTGGTTGCAGAAATATAATTGACCCCAGCGGGGTCACACGTATTTTTTTATATACCAACGATCAATGGAGTTCATCTCAAAATCCATGTCCCGCCCTGTTGGGGCATTAATCAATCAAAATTCACTTTTTAAAACTGCCTTCTATCTTCTCTAGCGACGCAGCGATCTTACGAAGCAGCTCGGTTTGCTCATCACCCGCTTTACTTCCTGAAGTAAGCCCCTTTTTAACGAGCTCTCTTTGCTTCAGCACTGTTGAGCGGAATAAATGCGCATCAACCACACCAACAAGTTTCATATGGTTGCCTGATTTATCCGCCTGTCCGGCTGTTTCGACCTTCAGCATCGCTAAATTAAAATGCCGCAGCACGGGTCCCTCGTAAAATGTCAGATCCTGTATATTTTCCAAAGGGATGGTTTTATCTATAGTGAAAAGTATTCCCATACGGAACCTAAGATGCCTTTCCGTCAGCACGCAGTACAGCTTCTCGTAAAACCTGCTGCTGAACCACTGCCCCCATCCGCACACCCATGCAATAGCCAGCGGAATTCCGACCACCGTTACAAACATTATGAAGAATACATAAAAAAATATGTATGTCTTAACGATCGGGTTAAACTCAGCTTTTATTATTATCGGTTCGTCTTCTGTCATATTGCTATTCCATTCCCGCGCCATGCCTGCCCCAGGCAGGAAGGCGGGAATCTCTATCTTGAAATACTGTTTTTTTGTTTCAGTTATAACACCCACAACGGGGAAATGGATTGTATTAAAACATACGCTACATTTTCTTACTTCTGTTGAAATCATATTTATGAAAGATCTTGCGTAATTGTTCCTTTCTCACAAGCAGATCTTTTGAGAATTTCTCATACGCATCATAATTCGGATTAAATGAACCGAGAAATCCGCCAATTAGTGCTCCTCCCAAAAAGCCGGCACCAACAAGACCCGGGATCACCAAAGCAATTTCAGCAAATTTAGGTTTATAAATGACTGAGTTCAATATCCCAAATACCAGCCCCAGTCCTCCACCGATCAAACCACCATATTTCGCCCCGCCAAATGTAGAGAATCCGTTCCTAATTGAAATATCTTCAATATCACTCAACCTTACAGCATATTGATATCTCACAGGATCTGCGGCAAGAAAACCATCAGATAACTGGATCAAATTTCTATCTTTTTCAAAACCGTAATTAACGACTTTGCCTTTCTCTATCTGAGTTATTATAAATGGCGGTAAAGTGTAGTTATATACTTTTTCAACTTGCGAAAACACAGTAATTGTTGACAACATTATATACAGAACTATAAAGAATTTTGAGGTTTATTTCATGATATAATTAAAATAATTGAAAACGTATTGAGATTATTTTCTACATACTATGCCAATTTTTTCATTATTAAAGCTACTTCTGCATTTCAGATCTATCCCACATGAAGGCTCCACGAATATCGTACTTTGTTTCCAGAGTCCCACTGGCGCAGAGACTCTGGAAAGTACGGAGAAATATACAATCATTCCGCAATCACCAATCCGCAATCCGAGATCAAAATAATCCGAAATCTGGTAAATCTGCGAAATCAGTCTAATCTGAGATTACTCTTCGTCTGTTCTCAATGTTTCCAGCACCGAAAAATCTTCAAGCGTGGTTGTGTCACCGCTGACTGAGCCCTGGGTCGCGATTTCGCGGAGCAGGCGGCGCATTATCTTACCGCTGCGTGTCTTTGGCAGCGCTTCGGTAAAGCGTATTTCATCGGGTCTGGCAAGAGCGCCGATCTGTTTGGTTACCCACTGCTTTAACTCTGCATTCAGCTCATCGCTTGGGTGATACTTACCTTCCAGCGTAACGAATGCCGATATTGCCGAGCCCTTCATATCATCAGGCTTGCCAACCACTGCGGCTTCGGCAACTTTAGGATGTGATACCAACGCGGACTCCACTTCAGCAGTACCTATTCTGTGACCGCTTACGTTGATCACATCATCAACCCTGCCCATGATCCAGTAGTAGCCGTCTTTATCGCGCCTTGCACCATCACCGGTGAAATACAGTCCGGGGAATTCACTCCAATACTGTTTCCTGTAACGCTCATCATCGCCCCAGATGGTTCTCAGCATTCCCGGCCATGGATGTTTTATCACATAATATCCGCCCTCATTCGCTTTGCATATTTTGCCGTCCTTTGATATCACTTCGGGCTGGATCCCGAAAAAAGGGAGCGTTGCTGTCCCCGGTTTAGTTGGCGTAGCACCGGGTATCGGTGTAACCATAATTCCGCCTGTCTCGGTCTGCCACCATGTATCAACTATTGGACACCTGCCTTTACCAATAACTTTATGGTACCACATCCATGCCTCGGGATTAATAGGTTCGCCTACTGTTCCAAGCAGTCTAAGGGAATCCAGCTTATGCCGCAGCGGCCACTCCTCGCCCCATTTGATGAATGCGCGTATAGCAGTTGGCGCGGTGTAGAATATATTTACTTTATACTTATCAATTATTTCCCAAAACCTGTCGGGATTAGGAAAATTCGGCGCGCCTTCATACATCAATGTTGTGGCACCGTTGAGCAGAGGTCCGTACACAACATACGAGTGCCCCGTAACCCAGCCCGCATCGGCAGTGCACCAGTAGATATCATCATCCTTCATATCAAATACATACTTGGTTGTTATATACGCCTGCGTAGCGTAGCCGCCGGTAGTATGCAAAATACCTTTCGGTTTGCCGGTTGTGCCGCTGGTGTATAGAATATATAGCGGGTGTTCGCTATCGAGCTGTTCGGCGGGACAATCATCATCAACGCCCTTCATCAGCTCGCTGTACCAATGGTCGCGGCTGTAATGGAAATCAATATGATGCCCGGTGCGGTTCACAACTATTACATTTTCAATCGTGGGACAGTTCGGCATGGCTTCATCGACTGCCGCTTTCAGGTTCACGATCTCGCCCCTGCGGTAGCCGCCATCTGCTGTAATTACCATTTTCGCCTGCGCATCGTTGATGCGGTCAACCAGCGCTGAAGCTGAGAATCCACCGAATATTATCGAGTGCACGGCGCCTATCCTTGTGCAGGCAAGCATTGCCACCGCAATTTCTGGTATCATGGGCATGTATATACAGACTCTGTCGCCCTTTTCAATGCCCATTTTTTTCAGCACGTTTGAAAATTTGCACACCTGGCGGTGCAGTTCCTGGTAGGTCCATGTTGCCGTATCGCCGTTCTCCCCTTCCCATATTATCGCCGCCTTGGTCCTTTTCCACGAAGTGAGGTGTCTATCCAGGCAGTTATAGCTCATGTTCAGCTTGCCGCCAACGAACCACTCGGAGTGCGGCGCTTTCCACTGCAGGACTGTTTTCCATTTCTTGAACCAATGCAGTTCGCTTGCTATTTTTGCCCAGAATTTCTGGGGATTTTTAATTGATTCATTGTACATTTTTTTGTACTGCGCCATGGATTTAATATGGGCTTTTTTTGCAAACTCTGCCCCGGGTTTGAATACTCTTTTTTCCTTTTCGAGCGATGTAATGTTTTTCTCTGACATGAGCTGAATTACCTGTAATTTTTCGGAATTTAATATTATCTGCAAGTATAATTTTATTTTGATTAAGTTGCAATTTATATGCGTTTATGCAGGTTTAATATGGTGATGTAGTGAAGTGGGTGAGTTGGTGAGTTGTGACAAATAGTGAAATATGGGAATAGTGAAATAGCGGCGTGGTAAGTAGTCTAGTAGGTAAGTAGGTAAGTAGGTAAGTAGGTAAGTAGGTAAGTAGGTAAGTAGGTAAGTAGGTAAGTAG
>JACSRQ010000058.1 GCA_014879675.1 Ignavibacteria bacterium | reverse complement strand
TCCGAAATCAGCAATCCGAAATTCGAAATTCGTTGTTGGGTTAAATGGATTTGGATAGTTTTGGGAAAGTAAAAAGCTCTCCGGAACTTCACCCGAGACCTGGTTTACTGAAGATAAGTAGTAATTGCAGCGCGTTATTCCGCCATTGCTGCGCACACCAAAACATGTCGAGCCATTCCTCACATTTATGAAGTGATTGTACGTTCCTGCAGGTGCAGTATATTCTGCTGCCCAGTTCGCACCGTTCATTCCCCTGTAAATAATACTGCTGCCCTGCCGTGTGTACCAGCAGTAGCCATAATCGACCGGGGCAGGGAACATCACCAATCCATTAAAATTACCGCTTCCGACTGAAGCTTGAGATGTCCAGTTTACACCGAGATTTGAAGTACGCATAAGCGTTGCACCCCCTGAGAGTCCATCACCCGGACCAAAGTACGCGTGGAAGTGCACAACATAGCTGTTGGCTTCCGGTGCAGTTGACTGTACGTTCCATGTTGTGCCGAAATTGCTTGAGTAGTATATCCTGGTATTATTTGTTCCAAACCAGATCAGGCTGTCATTGCCGGAAGGAAAATTCTGTGACCCGATGTATATTGAATTATTCCATCCAGCTTCTGTGGCATTCTGCGGAAGGTAACAGCCGGTTGAATCCCAGTTCATGCCGCCATTGGAGGTTTTCCAGATCGACCATCTTCCGCCCACCGGATCGCCCTGAACGAGTCCATGCAATGGGTTAGAACTCTTCATGGCAATACAGTTAAAGAATCCATTCGACTGTGAAAGTACGACTTGCCAGCTTGCGCCGCCGTTTGAAGTACGCCATATATTGGAAGTTGTACCATTCATCCCTGCGGCTATTGCAGTGTTCGCATCAACTGCCCATATGTTATAGATCAATGCTGCGGGCGGAATGCCGGTATTCGCAGGCAGCCAGTTCGTTCCGCCGTTGGTTGTGCGAAGAATTACGCCGCTTTCGCCTGCAGTCCACACTGCATTTGAGCCCGCTGAGCCTGAAACAGTATAGAGCTGGGTTGTGACTCCTGAAACCTGTTCCACCCAATACTGAGAATTTGCAGTACCGGCAAACATAAGGAGCAACAAGAATATTTTTTTCATATTGTTACCCTCCTGAAAATTTATTTTAATAAGACCATTTTTTTTGTTTCTGTAAACGAGCCGCTTTCCAGCTTATAATAATACACACCGCTTGGGTAAGCCGATGCATCCCAGCTTACTTCGTATGTGCCGGGGTTGAGCCGCTGATTAACGAGACTGGTAACTTCTCGGCCAAGGGCATCGTACACAGACAGGAATGTCTGTGCTACCGATGTGCCGCTGATAGCAAAATTGATTTTTGTAATTGGATTAAACGGGTTGGGATAGTTTTGGGAAAGTTGAAATTTCTCCGGAACTTCAAAGTTGATTTGATTAACGCCAACAAGCATCGATGTATCACCATACAATGTTCCGTCTATCACACATCCGATCAGGTAATCATATGATTGATTCGTGTGACCAGAAGAGTATTCATAGGTAAACCCAAATTCCCTTGTCAGTTCTCTTGTCAACCCCCCTTCAAAATAGGTGAAGCTGAATTTTTTAGTTTTCCTTGGGATTCCAAAAAGTGATTTTGTTATAGTATCTGCCCTGTAAAATGATGAACAGCCAACCAATGAGGAATCACCCTTCCGGGCGCTTAGGCTGTCTCCCGTTACTTCATTATACAGCCATGAACATCCGGAATTTGCGCTGTAAATCAATATATTGTTTCTAAGAGAGTCTATCCTCTTAAATGAAACTGACTGTGGAAAACCAATTCTGTTATATGTGAAAATATAATATAAATGTCCGTTCGTTATGATGGTTCCGGTAATTTTCTCCTGGTACCTGTATGAAGGACCGTTGGTGGCAAAATGACCGTAGGTCCAAACATTTCCAACCGCCACCGGATAATATTTTGTTGCAGCTGTATCTAATGTAAATACCTGAGTTAAAGCTCCACTGATAATAATTGTTAGTATAACCAATATACTTTTCATTTTATAGATCTATTATCTTATCAACACCATCTTTTTTGTTTTGGCAAAACTGCCTGCCTCCAGCCTGTAATAATAGACACCACTTGGATAAGTTGATGCATCCCAGCTAACTTCGTAAGTGCCAGGATGCATTTGTTGATTTACAAGTACTTCTATTTCTCTGCCAATTGCATCAAACACGGTTAAACGAACCAATCCGAAATCGGCAATCCGAAATTCGAAATTCGTGGTTGGGTTGAACGGATTGGGATAGTTTTGGGAAAGTGAAAATGATTGCGGTATTTCTGTGCTGATCTGTTGGATCCCAACATACGAACCCCATACTTTATATACTGCATCTGAGGTAACAACAAATATTGTATCACCGCCTGCGAGGTCAGAGCTTATGCCTATTACTTTTTTAGAAGGGTTGAATGAATCGTTGAACTTCTGCCAATTCGCTCCTTTGTTAGTGCTTCTGTACAAACCAAAATCAGTTCCTGCGAAATAGATATTGGTATTATAAGCGGAGATCTCCAAAGAACGGATATTTTCAGGAAGGGAGCCGAGCACAGACCAACTTAACCCATGATTAGTTGACTTATATAATGAAGTACTGTTATAAGCAACAACTGCAGAATCAAACCGGCTAAATCTTACCTGCTCAAATGATACTGAATTCTGGGCAGGGGCGAAGCCCGTACCTGAATTGGTGCTGATCATCAGATTGCTGTTTCCCCTGTAATATATATAATTCGATCTGAACGGATTGATTTTGGTATAACCCTGAGGTATTTGATAAGAGTTCGATTGTAACGAATCAATAATGTTCCAGTTTAATCCTTTATCAGTTGTCTTATAGATCAGATCTCTTCCAGATCCTAACCTGGGATAAATTGAATAGGCAATCTGAGCATTCTTAGGATCAATGTCATATCCCCTGCTTTGGGAACCAAGAAATCCGTTACTTAGAGCAGTAACTGAAATCCAGTTTGTACCGTAGTTCGTGGTATAATATGTCATATCGCCGCAATCAAGACCGCAGCCGCTGACAAAATTACGTATCCCGAAACCGGTATCCAACATTGATATATTGAAAGTATTCTGCACAGAAATGTGATAAGTTGGAGTAGGAAAGCCGGAAAAGTACCAGATCCTGTCAAAACCATTTTGAAACGGTGAGTAGAACTGCAGCGTATTCCTGTTCATCCTATAGACCCTGCCGGCGTCATTATTCTGGGCGGCATTATCTGTGCCGAGCAGTATAAAAAGATTCGCACCCGTAAGCGATTGGTTATAGAAAATCTGGGCCCTTCCGATCTTATAAAATTGCTGATCATAGATTTTCGTCCAACCGAATTGAGCTAACAAGTTCAGAGAAATAAAATTTAAAGCAAAAAATTATTCTGCTATTATTTGTCCTTCGTATTCCAGACTTACCCGCTCATACCGTGTCCATCCGCGTGTAGGTAAAATCTCTTTATAAAAAATCATCAACTTGCGAAATTTATTCTCTATATCTTCTGCCTTTCCAAATTCAACCCGCTGACCGGTTACTTGTGGAAAAATTGTTATTCTTCCCTGACTGTTGATGTCGAGTTGTGCTACCTGTGCTTTCCAGAATTTATCATCATTTACAAATTCAATCATGCTCAGCAACTTTACTCCTTCTTCTTTCTTGTTCAGATCGCCTAATTCTATTATCTGTTTTGCATATGCTCCGCTAATCAGCACAACACGCGAAGTATATTTATCTGATACTGACATAACCACACCATCTTCAGCGATATACGCATCAGGGGCATCAGCTTGTACAATACGCGCGATGGGTCTTCGTAACGCTACCTTCACCACCAGGTTTCCTTTAAGATCGCCATACAAGTCAGCATCCAGAATGTGTTTATCCTGCATTAGCTTTCTTTCAATGGCTCGCAGATCAATTTGATCCAGGCTGGTACCTTTAATAGATTGACCGCTATTCTCTACTAGTCTCAATACATCAGCTTCGTCCATAAAATGATTTTCGCGCGAGTTATCCAGTTCAATCACGATATCTTTACAAACAAGACCATCTATTTTGCGTTCGCTGAAAGCAATCAGGAATGAAAGCGCTAACAGAATTACTGCCACCTTTACTTC
>JACSRQ010000028.1 GCA_014879675.1 Ignavibacteria bacterium | reverse complement strand
GTTGATGGCAAAAACCACCCACACGAGTGCGATCAGGATATCAATAGGCCACTCCAGTTCAGCATATTCCTTGCTAGTAGTTATACCTAAAGGAAGTGTTACGGCTGCACATAGAATTATTGATTGCCAGCCCCAAAAATGGACTTTGCTCAGCAGATCGCTGAACATCCTGGCTTTAGTTATTCTTTGCAATGAATAGTACAAACCCATGAACATTGCATTTCCTACGAATGCAAATATCACTGCGTTTGTATGTAAAGGCCTGATACGGCTGAACGTGATGTACGGTAAGCCGAAATTCAGTGCCGGGATGTAGATCTGAAATGCTATCAAAACGCCCACAAGCATTCCAACTACGCCCCATATCATGGTCGCGATAGCAAAATTGCGGACTATCCGATTATCATAACTGAACTTTTCCATTTCCATTTTATGGAATCTCCTTCTTGAATTAAGTTAAGTTCTCTTTATTGAATTATTTGTAACTCGTGTAAACACTTCTTTATTCTTTCAAACGCTATGCTTATATCGCCGTCAAGGCCGATCGAAAATCTTATCAATCCTTCAGAAAGCCCCATTTCTTTCTGCTCTTCTTCGGGAATTTCCGAAGAGGTGCTGTGGCCGGGCGAACTGAACAGGGTCTTGAAATATCCAAGGCTTACTGCCAGGTAACCTACTTTTTCCTGCTGCATCATTTCTAGCAGCTTCGATGCCTTTTCGTATGAGCCAACATCTATGGCAACCATTCCGCTGTAACCGTAACCGGAATTTCGCAGCTCATTCATCAGCTTATTATGCCTGCTTGATCTTAACCCCGGGTAATAGACCTTTAATCCCAGCTTTTCAAATTGTTCTGCAAGGTACATGGCATTTTCGCCGTGTTTCTTCATGCGGATATGCAGCGTGTGTATATTCTTCAGAATGCTGGCTGCCCTTAAACTATCCAATACCGGACCCAGCAGCATCGTTGCCCCGGAATTTACATCCGTCAAGCTGTTGATGAATTCTGTTGTTGAACAAATGCACCCTGCAACGCAATCACTGGTACCGTTTATGTATTTGGTCATGCTATGGATAACAATATCCGCGCCATGCCTGAGCGGTGATATTACCATCGGGCTGAAAGTATTATCTACCACAAGTTTTATTCCGTGAGTCTTCGCTATCCTGCTTATTGCAGGGATATCTGTAATTTCCAGCAGTGGATTGCTGACTGATTCGGCATATATAACTTTCGTTTTTGCAGTTACCGCGGCTTCAACAAGCTCCGGTTTCTGCATATCAACGAATTTA
The DNA here is from genome assembly GCA_014879675.1 of Ignavibacteria bacterium. Lineage (GTDB taxonomy): Bacteria > Bacteroidota > Ignavibacteria > Tepidaquicellales > OLB5 > OLB5. Next base: position 2,986 of record JACSRQ010000028.1, on the reverse strand, counting down.
ACGGTGATGCCAAACTTCGGCAAAAAATTCTTGAAGAACGCGTAAGTTCCGCCGTAGATCGTTCTTTCCGAAACTATTTCATCGCCTGTGCCGCAAAGCTGCAGTATTACCGAGCTGATTGCGCCCATTCCGGATGATGTTACCTGCGCTGCTTCGGCATCTTCCAGCCTGGCAAGCGCATTTGATAAAAATTTATTAATGGGGTTCCAGTGCCTTGAATATAAAAAACACCCTTCTGTTTCATGCTGAAATGAATCAGCCATGGTTTCATTGCTCAAAAAGGTAAAAGTTGAGGAATCGGTTATCGAAGGATTTACATCCCCGAACTCGCCGAAAACCAGGTAGTCATGAATGCTTGTACTTGGATCGAACGGTTTCATTTTTTTTCTTTCGTTTCGTCATCAAATAATATCCTGACAGATGGTGTGTACCTGTCTTCATATTGCCCTGACCTTACTGCCCATAAAAACGCGATCAGAAAGCCGCCTGCTACCAGTACGCTGAAAAATATTAGTATTACTATTACGCTCATAGTTCTCTATAGCCCTTTCTGTTTTGCCGTAAGGTTTGTTGCAAGTACGGTGAACAGTACAACTGTTATCGAGCTTGCCGGCATCAATATTGCCGCAAGCAGGGGAGATATCTCTGACTGAAATGCCAGTGATACACCTATGATATTATATATTACCGAGATCATGAAGCTCAGTATGATGACTTTTTTGGTTGTTTTGGTAAACTTTATCAGCTTGCTTAAACTACTGAATCTGTCGGCATCAAGTATAGCATCGCATGCAGGCGAAAAATTTGTTATGTCTTCGGATATTGCAATTCCCACATCACTTTGCTTCAGCGCACCGGCATCGTTCAGCCCGTCGCCTATCATCAGTACCTTGCGGCCGGAATCCTGCAGCTTCTTCACATATTCTAGCTTATCCATTGGCGATTTGTTAAATTCAACTTTTGCAGCGCTGCCAAAATACCTGGCAAGATTCTGCTTTTCGCCTTCGTTATCGCCTGTTAAAACTATCAGGTCATAATCCTGTTTAAGTGAAGAAGTTATATCCTCTAGACCGTTTCTGTATATATTGTTTATGGTGAAGAATCCTTTAACGCTGCCTGAAATTGAAAGAAATATCCTTGTATCCTGCCTGCCCTGCGGCATAGATTCATTGTAAGTGTCTGATTCAGCGCATGCAAATGAAGCGGACCCAATTCTTACTGTCTCTTCCTCAATAGTACCTTCGATGCCTTTACCTGAGAGCTCAATGAACGAGGTAACCTGATACACATCACTTAATTCCAATGCTTCATATATCCTGCTGCTGAGCGGGTGAGTTGAAGAGCGAACCAGCGATTTAACCAGCTTCTGTTCATGTGCGCTCAAAACACTTCCGCTGAATGTAATATTTGCATCGCCTGTTTGCGTAATTGTACCGGTCTTATCAAACACAATAGTATCTATTTTTGAAATGCGCTCCACAACTGCAGCATTTTTTGCATAAAGCTTGTTTCTGCCGAGTATACGAACAGCATTGCCCAGCGCAAATGGATTTGTTAATGCTATGCCGCATGGACATGCTATGATAAGTACAGCAGTGAATGCATTTATTGCAGTCCGGAGGCTTGTTGGGTACCAGTAAACAAATGCAGCGGCTGCTACCAGTAATATTAATACAGTAAAATACTTGCCAACTATGTTAACCAGTGAATTGAACTTATCTTCATCTTTTTTAATGAAAGTATCCTTGTTCCAAAGCTGTGTAAGATAGCTCTGCGAAACAGTCCGGATAACTTCAAGCTCAATGGCGCTTCCGCACTGCCTGCCACCGGCATAAACTATTTCGCCAACCACTTTAGGCACTGGTATCGATTCACCCGTTACGAAGCTGTAATCTATATTAGCATTCCCGTTAAACAGTATCGCATCGGCGGGAATGAGTTCGTTGTTCCTTATGACAATTCTATCGGTGTGTTTCAGGTTTGTAACCGGGATGCTCGTTTCTTTGCCGGTTTTTTTAACCGTTACCGAAACAGGGAAGTATGATTTATAATTTCTTTCAAAGTTGAGCGCATCGTATGTTTTGCTTTGGAAAATTTTGCCAAGCAGCAGAAAAAATATCAAACCCGTCATGCTGTCAATGAAGCCAACCCCCGTGTTGGTTACTATTTCAAATGCGCTTCGGGCAAAAAGCACAACGAGTCCCAGTACGATGGGGAAATCTATATTAATAGTACGCTGCTTCAGTCCGCCAATTGCGGATTTGAAATAATCACTGGCAGAATAGAACAGTACTGGCGCTCCAAGCAGCAGGTTAAGCAGTGCGAAGAACTGCTTGAAGTTGTGTTCCAGCGATCCTACCGGCGCAAGGTACTCCGGAAAGCTTAGCAGCATTATGTTGCCAAAACAGAATCCCGCAACACCTATTTTGTAATACAGGCTCTTGTTTGACCTGTACTTAACTTTGTTCTCAATATCGTTCAGGCTGATCTGAGGCTCGTAACCAATGGATACAAGAAGCTCAACCAATTGGCGAAGGCTTATTTCCTGTACTTTGAATTTTACATTCAGGGTTTTTTGAAGAAAATTGATCTCAGATTTGATAATGGCAGGGTTTAATTTGTGCAGATTTTCCAGAAGCCAGATGCATGACGAGCAGTGAACCTGGGGAATAACGAAATTACAGACCGACATATTGCCGTCTGTATAACTTGTAAGCTGAGTGATAACGCCGGGATCTTCGAGGTATGAATACCTTGAACCTACAGCACTATCAAGCTTCTTTTGGGATATTCCGGGCGTGTCATCAAGATCGTAGTATTTGCATAGGTTGTTTTCATGTAATATTTCGTACACGGTTTTACAGCCTGTACAGCAGAATGTCTTTTCGCCGCTATGAATACCCAGACTCGTGCATAAATCACCGCAGTGATAGCAGAGAGTCCCTTCCTTTAGGTTTACTACTTCTGAAATCTGCATATTCTGTTA
>JACSRQ010000029.1 GCA_014879675.1 Ignavibacteria bacterium | reverse complement strand
CAGCGGCTCGCCGGCGGCCATTATTACTTCATCCATCTTCATGCCAATTTTTATCTGCTTAAATTTCTCAGGGGAGTAATTAGCTGCGAATTCGGTATCAGCGTATGGATTCAATACATTGTAGCCCTCACTTAAGATAAAACCCCCTGCCAAAAACAAGATCAATATAATGAAGCTTGCGAAGCCCAAAGATAAACTCTTTAATATGATCCTCAATTTATTATCTGTCATGTTTATCGGTTAAAAAAGTGTTGAAACTGAAAATGTTAAATAACCAAGGTCAAATGCCGAGAATGTTATCAGCGATCCGTATAGTAACGCGGATCTCCAGCTTTTGGAAAAAGGCGACTTATACCACGGAAGCAGACAAGCTGCAAGAAGCAATGAGCATATTGCGGAAACAATGAAGAATCTCAAAACCAGATTAGTATATTCGTATGGGGGAAAAGATGATGTTTCGAATACCAGGGCTAAAATACCGGCAACGATCAATGCGATAACAGGTTTCACAGCAGTTCCTTTCGATTAATTTAAAACCCGTAAAGTACTTTCGCTATGCTACCTCGATTCCTAACACAGCATCTTTGAGTCTGCCATTGGGCTGCTTATAAAAAGGTACGCCAAGCACACGGTATTGCTTTACCTGGATATCATAGCTGATATTTCTGACCATATCGCTTTTTTCCGCTTCAATTGAAAGGAAAAGGAATTCAGCTATTTTTCTGGCGTCTTCCTTAGAGAAATTAAAACCGGTCATCTTCACATTGTACTTTTGGGGAGATGGAACGGCATTCTTGGTTGTAAAGCTTACGCCGATATTTTTTGCGGATTCTATCGGCATCCAGAATGCGGGCACATAGAATACAACATCGCCTTCAGTCTTGTTCTGTCCGCCGAACAGGCTTGATATCCATCCGCCGCTTGAGTCACGGGAGTGTATCTTTACATATGCGTCAACAAGCCAAAATCCTTTGTAAACAAGTTCGCCCTCGCCCTTAACCAGGGGAGCGGCAAAATTAACTTCCATTGGCACAAGCTCATCGTTAACAATTTCCCAGCCGTTGCCGCAGCTTGAGCAATACACAATGCTGTCATTCATTTCAACGGTAAGCCCGCTATCACATGATTTGCATTTAACCGCTATTAACTTAAAATCTTCCATAATTAATCCTGAGCGAAGCGAAGGATCTCATCCGGAGATCCTGAATTATTGTTTTCTGTTATTATCTTCTTAAAAAGCTTGATGCAATACTGCCTATATCAACTACGTTGCCAACAGTAGCCATACTTTTCAGGCTGTTCGTTGATTTGCCGCCGAACATAGATTTTTTAGGCGGCGCTACTATGCCCGTACCTTCTTCTATCTCACCGCCATAGCGGAACTTCTTATAGCCCCACATCATAATTATGATACCGAATATCAATGCGAATACATACACTACCAGTGCAGCTTTCGCGCTATCACCATCGCCGATTATTCCAAAAATCCCGAAAAATGTAACAAGGTATGTTCCGATAGCTGTTCCGAAAATTCCCATAACTGCACGGTACAGGTTATTGCCGGGTGCTTTGCCATAACAAATAGAACCGTCTTCGCCATCAACCACAACCTGGTATGTTCTGCCTTTAAATATGTATCTTACTACCCACAATGGATAATAAACAATCGATACATTCGGTCTAACAAGGTCATTGTGCTGGAAAGTGATCTGGTCAACCTTAACTGAGTTAACAGCTTCCTGAACGAATTGATCTTTGGCAATATCAGTAACTTCGCGTTCTGATGAAATGATGTTGAACAGCATTCCTTCAGATTGCAGCTCCTCAAAATTTACGGGGCGCATTTCATCGCCTGCCAGGTTAACCTTTCTCACGCCGAGCTCTGCAACATCACAGGCAGCGAACGTGCGGTCAAAAGGTTTCTGTATCTTGCGCTCAACATCAACATAATATGTAGTAGTTCTGCCGTTAACAGTTTGGGTTCTGCGTTCCTTGCCGAATACCCAGCCCACAACATCAGCGCGCACGCGCCAATAGGGGATATACACAAGGAAAGCATCATCAAGCTTTGCGGTGTTTTTTAAACCGCGCGCTTTTGCAAGTCCTTTGCCAAGCCAGTTGAACATATTCTGTATGGCAATATTTCTCTGCACCTTGCGCGGTACGTAATACTTTATGACCCCGTCAACACCCTTGGTTAGAAGCAGGGTGCCGCAGTATTTGCAGTTGAAGGTTTTAATACCTTCTCTCAGATCAAGCTCACCTGCGCATGCGGGACAAGTGATTCCTTTTAATACTTTTTCAGCCAATTTGTAATATGATTATAAATTCGATTTTTTGTTTTGTCCATCACACCCCTCTCCTTTTAGGAGAGGGGATGGGGGTGAGGTTTAGTTTAAACTTTCTTCGCTATCACATACGCCATAACGATCAGTGGCACCGATACGAGTCCGTACGCAAATATTTTGAAGAACTCCGCGGTAAGCAAAGCTTCCTCTGCGCTATCGTTGAGTACAAATCCCAATACATAACATACGATGCTTGTTATCACGAATGCTGCGATACTTAAAGCAAACAGTATCCGGAAAGGCGCTTCGCTTTTTGCAGGGTATATATTGGAATATACCTGACCGCTCGAAGCTTCAACGAGAGCAGTATAACTTTGTCCCCCGAAATTGTAATAGAATTGGTAGAACGGGATGTGGACAAGCGCTGCTTCAGTTACAGTATCCAGATTCACCCCAGAGCCCTGCAGCCATGCCTGCGCTGAATCATAAAGCACATCAGGCTTTTTGATCTCATCCTCATTGTAGGTATTCTTTTCGTAGAATTTCAGAGCGCCGGCCGGGATCTGCAACTTTTTGATCTCTGAGATCGAAGTACTTGCAGCCGGCTGAAGAAATATCTTATCGCCAGATGCGTCTTTGGTCTTGAAATACCACACGGGGAAGTAGTAGAACTCAGTTTTAACTATCTGCGCCTTCTGGTCAAGATCTTTTACGGTATGATTGCCGGACATCCACCTTTTCAGGTTTCCTTCGGCTTCATTTGGTTTGAAATTGGAGTGAATAAGGTAATGGAAAACGACTTTGCGTTTATCCAGGAACAGAGCTGACGCACAAAAAGGACACTCAATGAAAGTTTCATCCTGTTGTACAGTAACATCTGCCCCGCATTGCGTACACTTAATTTGCATTTATAAAAAGTAGTAGCACAGACATTCCTGTCTGTGCATAATAAAATTAAGAAGGACAGACAAGAATGTCTGTCCTTCCGGTGATTTTTTTAAAGTTTTGAAAGCAGATCTTTTTTCTTTGTATCAAATTCTTCCTGCGTCAATGCGCCTGCATCTTTAAGCTTTGCAAGCTTTTCTATTGTTGCAAGAACATCATCCTGTGATTGCTGAACAGGCTGCTGGTTCTGTTGATTATTCTGCTGTTGGTTTTGGTTCTGATTCTGCCCCATCGAGCCCATCATCATATTAGCCATTGTCATACCGGCTCCAAGCCCTACACCCAGACCTGCTGTGCCGCCCGCGCCTTCATTTTCGGCTGCTTTTTCCATTGCCATAGCAGTTTTGAACTTCATGTAATTGTCCAGATTTCCGATAGCGCCCATTGAGCTTCTTTCGTTGATCTTTTCCTGAACTTCATCCGGCGGAACTATACCGATTATAATAAGATCGGTAAGCTCGATACCCATAGAATTGAAGAAATCTGTAACTTCTGCCTTAATACCGGTTTCAAGCTGGGGATAGTACTGGCCGAGATCAAATACAGTTTTCAGGTTTTTGCCTAGAACAGAATTAAGCTTGGATACTATTGAATCCCTGAGGTAATCTTCAATCTCGTTGGTTGTGTACTTGCCCTGCGTTCCGACTATTTCATTGATGAAGAGCTGGGGATCTTTAACCCTCATCGAGAATTTACCGGATGCCCTCAACTGAACAAATGAAAGCTCGCTATCGCGGAAATTTATCGGTGATTTTGTTCCCCATTTCAGGTCAATGAATTTCTTCATTGATACATAATATACCTGTGCCTGGAACGGTGAGTTAAATCCGAAAGGCAGTGAAAGCAGCTTGGTTAAGAACGGAATGTTAGCAGTTGTGAGCGTGTGGCGGCCTGCACCAAACACATCAAGCGCTTTTCCATCTTTATAAAATACGGCTGTCTGTGTATCCTGCACGATAAGCTGTGCGCCCATCTTAATATCTGTTGAACCTGCCTGCGGCTCACGATGTACCAGCTCTTTGCCTGATTCATCAAAAAATTGGATTAT
>JACSRQ010000030.1 GCA_014879675.1 Ignavibacteria bacterium | reverse complement strand
ACGCCAAATAGAAAATATCTCATTATAATACTGCTGTTTTTTGCAGCTTACTGCTTCTTTTTAAGCTGGAGCTTTCTTTTCCAGAATGTAGATGATGCATACATTTCGTACAGGTATGGCCAGAACCTCATGCAGGGAGAAGGTCTCGTTTACAATCCGGGTGAATATGTTGAGGGATATACAAATTTTCTGTGGACCGTGTTGACAGCTCCTTTCACCGTAATAAAGGCAGTTGATGTTTCAATATTTTCAAGCTCACTCGGTCTGCTGCTATCAATGGCTAACATACTTATGGTAGTTATGATCAGCCGGTTATTTATAAGCAGTGAAATGAAATTTGGGAAGTACCTGCTGCTGCTGCCGCCGCTATTCCTTGCTTTGGATGATTCGATCGCATTTTGGGCAATCGGCGGTATGGAATTCCCAATATATACCCTGTTCATTTTGGGAATTATATACAGCTATTTCAATATCAATAATGGTTCAAAATATACTGCTTATCTGGCAGTTTTCCTTATGTTATGTACTTTGACCCGCCCCGAAGGTAATATGATATTTGTTATTACTATCACACACATGCTTCTATTCAGGAAGCGCATTGACAGGTTTGGAAAAGTGATACTTACTTTGATGATTTCTTATGCGCTGTTCGGGCTGGCTTATTACGGATTCAAATTCCTTTTCTACGGACAGGTTATACCAAATACATTTTATGCCAAGGGTGTAACCGATCTCAGGATGAACCTTGTGCTGGGTACAAAGTATCTCGCATTGTGTGTAGGCACCAGGCTGTATATATTTATATTCATATTGTTTATTCCATTCGTAAGAGCTTTCAGGGAGTTCAAGCTTTCATACCTTGTAATGTTCTCGGGAATTTACGTTGTGTACTTAGTTGCGGTAGGTGGTGATTGGATGATAGCTAACAGGTTCTTTGTCCCCATACTGCCAATTTTATATATTCTAAGTGTGATAGGATTCATCAATTTCCTTAATAAGATAATGCAGTATTATAACAGCGAAGCCAGAACTGAGAAGATAGCCAAAGCGATAAGTGCATCGCTGGCAGTGCTTTTGTTTGTATTGACGCTGAGCCTGCTTGAATATAAGCAGCTTATTATTAAAGATGATAACACGCGTTACGAGCTTCAGTGGTCGAAATTCGGAATGTGGCTGAAAAACAATGTGCCAAAGGAAACAATAATTGCCGTTGGCCCCGCGGGAAAGATCCCGTATTACTCAGAGCTATATACTATCGATATGTGGGGACTGAATAACGAGCATATTGCTAAAACTGACTCGAAAAGACTGCAGGCAGGTCACAAGAAGTTTGACCTTGAATATGTTTTATCATATAACCCGGAGTTCATCATTGGCTATGCCGGATTTACAGATATGGAGCTTTCCGGAAAGTATGAAAAATTCAATGCGCCTGAAGATGAATACAAGTGTTACGATGTGGTGTTCAGGCTTAAAGAAGAATACCGCAGGAAGCAGTGATGAAAAAAGTCACAAAGGCTATGATACTTGCTGCAGGTTTCGGTACAAGGCTTCGTCCGCTGACTGATACCATCCCAAAACCACTGATACCTTACAACGGAAAACCAATGATCGAAAATGCAATAAGCAAGCTTGTTTCGTGCGGAGTGAATGAGTTCATAATCAATACTCATCATCATGCCGATAAGATGGCAGAATATTTTGAATGCAGGAAAGGACCGGAAAAGATAATTCTTATACGGGAAGATGAGATATTGGGAACCGGGGGCGCATTGCTGAATGCCAGGGAGTATCTTGAAAATTCAGGAAGTTTTTTTCTTTATAATGCGGATGTGGATACAGATGCGGACCTGCACCGGATGGTAGAATATCATTTTCTTAAGGGTGCAATAGCAACTCTGGCATTAAAGAATAGAGAAACCAGCAGGCATTTGATTGTAGATTGTGATATGAATATCATAGGCAGAACCGAGAAAGACTTGGATGTTCTATACCGTCAAAGCAAAGTACACGCTAAACTTGGGTTTTGCGGTATTCATTTGATCTCAGATCGCTTGTTTATGTCTATCAATGGTACCGGTAATTTTGATATAATTCCGGAATATATGAGATTGATATCATGTGATTTTATGATTAATGGATTCGATATTGGAACTAAAAAGTGGCAGGATCTGGGTAAGCCTTGAGGTGAGTCTTTTTAAAGTACTGTAAATAAGATACTTTCGTTTTCGCCAGGTCATCAAATTAAGTGATTTTAGCAACTCTTTCGTAAATATTTCCGATTCTGAATTAACTTATTGTGATTTTAAGGGTTTACAGCATAGATATGGTGTTCGACTTCTAAAATAGTTGCTTTTACAGTTTGGTATTACTTCATATGTTTGCTATATTCGTGCTATTGGGGGAATCAAATAATAATAAACATTAAAAGGAGAACAAAATGAGTAAACTAAAACTCATTGCTGCTTTGGCAGTAATCGTTTTTGTTTCAAACACATTTTCACAGAGTAACGGCAAGTTACCCGGCAACGAACAGGGATTCTACTCAACTTCTGACGGCACAACACCTACAGATAAATATTCTGTACAGCCTAAGAAAACAAATGTAAATCCTGAGATCACTAAGCTTGCAAAAGAGATCAATGTTGCAAAAACAAACGGTGATGTTCAGAAAGTTAATTTGCTTCAGAACAAATTAAATGAACTTACCGGCGCTAGAAAACAGGAAGGCACAGTTAACAGCGAGGAGCAGAATTTTATCGACTGGTCAACAATGGACTATAATGTTTCCACAGTTCTTCCCTGGAATAACTGGGGCAGCGCAATTGGCGTTTCACAGGAAGGCGGATCACCCGGTGTTCTTTATGCGGCTTCCACACAATGGGCACTTGCAGCCGGTGACACCATGACTTTCTTAACCTCCACAAACGGCGGACAGACATGGACTCGCAATTGGTCAACCAATTTCGTATCCAATACCGATTATAATGCAAATGAAATTGATATGGAAATTGTTTTTGACGGTACAAATACCTGGGCTTTTATAGTTGCAGGTTATTATGACTATGCAACAAGCAATAGGAGATGCTGGCTCTGGAGATACAATATTACAACTAATTCTCTGACCAGCACACAGTTAGTTTTTGCTCCAAACAGTGCAACAAATGATTACTATTGTCCAAGGATTACAAGCGATGGAAGTCAATATAATGCTGCAACTTACGTATATATAATTACATCATGTGACTCACTCTTTGGCGGCACAAACCACTGGCTCAAACAGAAATTCTGTGATTTGGAATCACCATTTGGAACATTCACAGTGACTTACAAAAATGCAAACGCTGGCGGCTTTTTCTATAACAGTCAGCCCAATCCGGCAGGAAAATATCTATCATCAGATATAGCTTATCTCTTATCTCCCAGCGCTGACAGAATTATTACTTCTTTCCAGGTTGATTACGGAAGTTCAGCAAATCCTCCTGCATTTAACATAGTTACTGCATGGAGTGATGACTATGGTGCTACCAATACAGGTGTTTTCCAGGTTGCTGAAGCAAATCCTTCATCAGGCGCAAAGATTTCTTTCCCCGGTGCAAACTCAAGTTACGGTATGCTTGTTTACCAGAGACAGTTCTCAGGAACAGATTGGGATCCGTATTTCAAATATACATCCAACAGGGGAACAACATGGTCAACAGGTGACTACGTAGATGCTTCAGGCGACAGGCAGAGAGGCCGTGTAGAAGTTTACACACCTTATCCGCCGGTATCATTCAGGGTTGGATATAACCAGGAAGTTACATCAACACCACAGGCATTCCTTCAGAAATATGACACAACCACAAACACATTCCCATCAGGTAATAAATACCAGGTTTCGAATGTAACTGCTGATACAGCTTACGGAAGCATCAGGCCGTGCAAAAAGACAGGCGCTGATGATTGCGTAGCTATATGGAGAGGTTTAGCAACTGCATTTACATATTGCTCATACAACTGTGCTACTACTGTTGGAGTTGTAAATAACAACCAGACCCCAACAGCATTTGATCTTTCACAGAACTATCCTAATCCGTTCAACCCGTCAACAAACATCAAGTTTGCAGTTCCTGTTTCAGGAATGGTTAAGCTTGTAGTTTATGATGTAACAGGACGCGAAGCGGGTATCCTTCTTTCAGAACAGATGAATGCAGGTACATACAATGTTAGCTTTGATGCTTCACAGCTTTCAAGCGGTATATACTTCTATCTGTCTCTTATACACATCTGACGCTGCCGACGACGGA
>JACSRQ010000097.1 GCA_014879675.1 Ignavibacteria bacterium | reverse complement strand
TCCGTCGTCGGCAGCGTCAGATGTGTATAAGAGACAGGTGGTGATAGTTCCACAGATTAACCAGAGTAAACAAACTAAAATTTACAGGCGGAGTTGAACCAAGGTCAACATAACCTCCGTTCCTTGTATTTTGCTCTGTAACCTTCCATATACCGTTTAGCCTGCTTATTGTGCGCCCATCTTCATCGCAGAATAGCCTTGGATCCGATACATCCGGAAAAAGCTGCTCATAGGAAATGATGTTTGGCTCAGGCAGTGGATGATTATTTACAAATTCTGTTGTTTGGTAGTAAACTATATCGGTAAATTCCGCAAACAGATGATAAAGATTCACGTCTATTTTTTTTGCAGCCTGAAAAGTAACGCCCAGTCTTTCGCACCTGACCTGCGCGCCAAAATTCTCCCAAACCGGCTCATCAGTAGCTCTTGATGTTGTGTCTGAATTGCCTTTATTAATTATAGTATGTACCTCACTCTCCACATCTCCACTCGTTACCTGCCACGCGTATTTCATTTCAAGGATCGTAATTCCGGGATCGTGAATAGAGCTATATGACACCTGTGTTGTTGTAAGAGATATGTCTGCTTTTTCAAATACTGGCCTGTTAGTTTGCATTGCAACATCAGGTGACTGATCACCTTTAAGCTCAACAATTCTTAGTGAATACGGTCCGCCCTTTGGCAGCGGTGTCCATGTAAATATCAGCGGCTGTTCCGGATTTAGTTCCGCGCCGTCTTCAGGGCTGATAAGCGTTATGCTCCCCAATTGCTGCACAGTTTGCATTATACAATTTTCCATTCCGGCAATTTCTCCGTTCTCTTCAAAAGCCGTTACGCAGATTGTATAGCTGCCTTCAGGCGCGTTGCCTGTTCTTAGTATTACTTCCTTGTACTTGCCGTTGTTGTATTTTACCTCGGCGCCGGAAAAATCGCTGTATTTGTAATTGGTTTTTCCCGGTTTGATAGTAAATACTTTTGATTTACCTTCGATTATCAAGCCGTCTTTTTCCTCGGTCACATTTCCATTAAGATAGATCTTGAGATCACTTCTGGTTGTGTTTTCAAGTGATAAGTTCCACATGCTGTTAATGTTAAGGTTGTCAGGCGGCGGCTGTATCAGTCTAATTTTTATCTTTGGCTGTGCGTTTACTGAGTGTGAAAACATAGCCGCAACAACTATCAATAAATAGAAATTTCTTTTAAAGTTCATTTTGCTTCCTCCGTGATAACTTCTCCGTTTTTGATCTTAACTTTTCCTGTTAGCTTTAGCTCGCTTAATGCAGCTTTCAGTCTATCCAGCTTTTCTTTAGGCAGATTTGGATCGTTTTCCAGATCTGTTATTGCTTCTGCAACCGTATTGTACGTTTTAACTTCTTCATCATTTACGCTTACAACCGGAGCAATTATTACTTCCGCATCAAAAAGTTTTTTCAGGAATTTTAACATGATTATGTTCCTTTGATTATTTAATTATTACCATTTTTTTGATTGATGTGAATCCGGGTGTTTCAAGCTTGTAAAAATACACTCCGCTTGCCAGTGCAGATGCATCAAGGTTCACCTCGTAATAACCCGCAGGCTGCATACCGTTTGTTAATACCGCGGCCTCTCTGCCAAGCAGATCGTAAACCGTAAGCTTTACGTTCGTTGCTTCAGGCAGATCGTATTTTATGGTAGTTGCCGGATTGAACGGATTCGGGTAGTTCTGGTACAGCTCATACCTGTATGGAATATTACCTGTCTGCCCTGTTGTACCGGTTGGGATATCAACCCTGTTATAGGTTGTATTTGTTATTACCGGCGCGTTAAAATCAAAGTAAATGTAGGCCGTGTTACTTATCACCGTACCGATAGCGAGGTTGTTCTTTGGCTTTATTGAGTATTTTATGAACCCGTGGCTTTGCGGCTCATTCGCGTTGCTATCGGGCAGCATGATGTTTTCAAAAATGAACGTTACACGGTTGTTATCTTCAACGGCCATTTCCATGCTGTGGCTTGATGAAAGTATATTTAACGAGGCCAGCTCAAGGCTGCTGCTTATTGTATCGGCAACATAAATGTTTACCGCTTCCGCCGTGCCTGTATTCTGGAATCTTATAGTATATACCAGCGAATCCTGCCTTGATATTTCCTGCGGAGAGATTACCGTATCATGGCTGCATGCCTTGTCATTGGGATCGTATGAGCCCCTTACCCTGTCAGAGTTTACCGCAACGTTATTGTAGCCGGTTTGATCTGTAGCTACAGGGTTTACCGTTGTTGTGGTATTAATATATGAACCAAGCGGTGTACTTGTGTACACCGAGTAATAAACGTAAATTATCCTTGTTTCGCCCGGCTGCAGGTTTGAATAGTTCCATGTTACATAATTGGTTGCGGGAATGTAAACCCCGCCGCCTGAAGAGCTTGAATAGCTCATTTTTGTAAGGTCAAAATCCATCCTTATGTTTGATGATACCGCTACTGTACCCACATTTTTATATGTTATCTGGTAAGAGTACCCAAAGCCCGGACGCGGGAAGTTCACCAGAGGAGTTACGCTCACCTGCAGGTCCTGCATGTTCGGGATAACATGGTATGCGAAGTTCTGTAAGGCAAAAAACGTTGAACCTGAAATAATTATCTGCGGGTTCACAGGCGTGTATGTATGATACAATAACGGATAGGGTAAAGTAAGTGAGTATGGATTCGGGTTAGAGATAACATTAACCATATAGTTCCCGATATAACCCGACGCATAGTTTGATGAGAATCCGCCCGTATTTGAAACATTTATGAAATGGTTGGGTACCACGGGCTCATTTGTTTCGTAAGTGTTGTTGTTGTTAACATCCTTATAAACCCGTCCGCCAATACTCCGAGTGCCGGAATTAATGCTCATGGCCGCTATTAAGGCATCTGGCGATTCGCCATTAGTGTACAATGTGTCATAACCGTACGTTGCAGGGCCTGTAACTCCGGCTATGTAAAGTCTCTGGTTTGAAGCCGCAATTCCAAAAGGCAGATCAGCTGAATTGTAGCCGCCTTCGGATAGTGCAGAAGTGAAATTCCCGGTGCTTATTTCAAGGCTGGTAACAAAAATATCATTGCCCCCGCCATTAGGCGCAACCGTAAACATTCCAAAGCTTGAGATATTGCTTAAAAAACCCGCAGCATAAACCTGGTTTAAAGATACTTTGATATCTGCCGCTCCCTCATGCCCTGTTGCGCCGCCGCCGGCTTTAGCCCACTGTATTACCCCTGCGGAATTATATTTTATGAAGATCGCATCCTGCAATCCGCTGGTAGTAACGCTAACGGCATCAAGCTGAATATTAGAATCAAATTTACCTGCAATAAAAACATTACCGCTTGCATCGGCAGCGCAGCCGTAAAACCAGCTTTGACCGAAACCGCTGTTTTGAGTTTTGCCCCACAAAATATTTCCACTGTTATCGTATGCAACAACAAAACCCTGTATAGGCGGCCTTGGATGAGAAGATTCAAGTATAACGCTGCCAAAAGTGATGGTGTTGAAAAAGTTTCCGACCATATAAACAGTGGTACCGCTTATAGCAATATCATTCCCTGTTGCGTACGGCGCGCTTGTTGATGACCTTACCCATTGTATTTGCCCTGCGGAATTGTATTTAGCTAAGAACACACCCGGACCGGAACAGTTTACAGTAATATTTCCGAAAGTAGCTGAATTAATATATGAACCGGATATATATACATTACCCGCAGCATCAACGGCAACACTTTTCGCTTTATCTGAGTCATTGCCTCCTGCCGATACTACCCAGATTAGATTACCCGCATTATTATACTTTACCAAAAATGCATCTGTATTTCCGGCTGCAGTAATGTTTTGATTGCCAAACGATGCTGTACCGCTGTAGAAGCCCGTTGCATAAACATTGCCCTGCGCGTCAACAGCAACCGCAGTGCCTTCATCAATATTTGAGCCGCCGGCAGTTTTCACCCATATGGTATTTCCCTGCGCATTGATCTTGCTCACAAAAATATCCGTTGATCCGTTGCTTACATAAGTCTGGTTATTGGGGAACAAAGCCGAGCTCTGAAATTTTCCCGTATAATATGCGTTACCGTAAGTATCGGTTGATACTCCCGCTGAAGATTCATTACCTGATGATGAACCTGCATTCCTGCCCCAGACAAAATATTGAGAATAGGACGTGGTTATACAGGTAGTGAGAACTAGTACAATAATTGCGAAACCTGCTGCACTTCTAAAATTTATCATTTGTTTTCTACCCTACTTTTTTAAAATATTTTTTTCTGTTAATTAAATACTAAATA
>JACSRQ010000031.1 GCA_014879675.1 Ignavibacteria bacterium | reverse complement strand
ATGGTCGGTTTAGCCTTCTTCTTCGGCGGTTTTTCTATATTCCTGCCGCGTTTAAGTACAATATGTTCTTCCTGAACATCGGGATACTCGAACACTTCATTCTTAAAGTTGCGTAAAATGATCTTTTCCTTATCGCGTGCAAGAACGTAATCAGGTAACAGCGGTATTTTTCCGCCGCCGCCGGGTGCATCAATTACGAACTGCGGTACAGCCAGTCCGCTGATATGGCCGCGGAGGTTATCCATGATCTCCAAACCAACATCAATAGGCGTGCGGAAATGGTTAGCGCCCTTGGTAAGATCTGCCTGGTAAATATAATACGGCCTTACCCTCATAGCGAGCAGCTTTTTCATTAGCTCCTTCATTACTTCAGGGTCATCGTTAACACCCTTCAGCAATACTGTCTGGCATCCTACGGGGCATCCTGCATCAACAAGCATTGTACATGCCTTCTTGCTTTCTTCGGTAATTTCCCATGGATGGTTAAAGTGCGTGTTCACATAAATGGGGTGATACTTTTTCAGCATGTCGCAAAGCTGCGGTGTAACGCGCTGGGGCAATACGCACGGCATTTTTGTGCCAAGCCTTATTATCTGTATGTGCGGTATCTGCCTTAAGCGTGCAAGCACTTTTTCGAGCATTACATCGGTGAGCATTAACGGGTCGCCGCCGGATAAAATAACATCGTTTATCTCGGTATGCTGTTCCAGGTACTGGAACGCGGCTTCAAGCTCTTTCATGTTGATCTTGCTTGAATCACCAACTTTCCTTTTCCTCGTGCAGAAACGGCAATACAGCCCGCACTGGCTTGTAGTGAGGAAAAGCGCGCGATCCGGGTAGCGGTGAGTAATATTAGGAACCGGGCTCATCTCGTCTTCGTTAAGCGGGTCTTCGGGGGCATCAATGTCATACAGTTCAACTTCATCCGGTACAGCCTGCAGCCATATCGGGTCGCCGGGATACCTGATGAGGCTGAGGTAGTATGGATTTATCCTCGCCTGGAAAAAATCATCAAGCCTTTCGGCAACTTCTTTTTTGATCCCGAACTGATCGACAAGCTGATCTACTGAGCTGACGCTTTGTTTTAGCAGCTGCTGCCAAAGTTCCATAAAATACAACTCCTTGTTTAGTTTTTTGGATTCCCACAGATGTTTTACTATCCCACGGGTTTCACAGGGCACCGTGCCTTAAATTTGGGCCGGATCACCTTACCTATAAAGGCTCTCTTTATAGATATTTGCGGTAGATAAACAGATCATCACCGCGTCTGTAAAAATCTTTTATGATAGTCTGCACTTCATAGCCGTTCTTAGTATAGAACTTCCGTTCATTTTCGTATTCGGCTTTGCCGCTTGTTTCTATCAGTATAATTTTTCCCCCGCTTCCGGCCAGGTCATCTTCCATGTGCTTTACCAATTGGCTGCCAAGCCCTTTACCGTGAATGTTTGGATCCACAGCTATCCAGTAAAGATCATATGTCCAGTCCGTCAGCGGTCTTTTGCCATAACAAATGTAACCTGCTGCCTGTTTTGTTTCGTCGTTTTCGATAACATAAATAATATAATCAGTCTGCTTAGCATCGTTCAGGTAAACATCTATCAGTTCAATTGCAACTTTTATCTCATCATCGTTAAAATGGTGCGTATCAATTAGTATGCTTTGAATCTGCTCCCGGTCATCGTGTATTAGTTTTCTTATCATAAACCCTGCAATTCCATCCCAATGGGGAGGGTAAAAATCAAACAAATTCTCAATCCGAAATCTTATGATCCACAGACAAGAATGTCTGTGCTACTAATCATATTCTCAATCCGAAATCAACAATCCCAAATCCGAAATCAAAAAAATCCGAAATCACTTCACTCCCCACCTTTTCAGCGAAAAGCCGATGATCTGCTGAATGAGGTAGCTGTATTCCCACCCATGCGCCTTTGCGCTGCGTGTGAAGCCTGTATCTTCGGGCACATCGCTTGCAATATCCGGATTCGGATTCATCTCAAGCACATACGGCACGCCGTCTTTAAGGCGCATATCAACCCTTGCGTAATCAGCCGCACCAAGCAGCTTATAAACTTTTTTTGCCGTATCCTGTATAACCTGTACTTCTTTATCGCTCAGGTTCTGAGCGGGGCAAACAGCCTTGGTATTTTCAAACTCAACGGTTTTATACATCCATTTGCTGTTATAACTTATAATTTTGGGATAATCAGCCGGCAGCCCGGTAAAATCTATTTCACTTATAGGAAATGTTATAGGGTCATCGTTACCCACTACCGATACATTTATTTCCCTGCCATCAATAAACTCTTCAACCAGTGCAGGCTGCTTGTGTTCTTCCAGCACGTATTCAATTCTTTTCTTCAGGTCCGCTTCGTTTGTTACTACCGATTCATTTGTGATGCCAATGCTTGCATCTTCCCTTGATGGTTTTACTATCATCGGGAACTTCTGTCCGTTTAAACTAATGGCCGATGTATTAGTAACAAAGTGTTTTGCCGTTGGTATCCCGTTTTGAGCTAATAAAGATTTTACAAGCGGCTTGTTAAGAGCAAGGCCGAGTGTAAACGCGCGTGAACCGGTGTATGGAATTTTAAATAGCTCGAAGAGTCCCGCAATATTCATTTCCTGTGTTGGATCGCCATCAACGCTTTCGCATAGGTTAAAGATGATATCAGGCCTGTTTTCGTTAAGCTCTGTTATCAGCTTGTTGATATCAAGCGCTACCGGTACTATCTTGGTATTATGTTCAAGCGGTGCCAAAGCGCGTTCAACGCTTTTAACTTCATCAAGCACACCGTACTCGCTCATATCAATAGCTTCATCAAGGGTATCGATATCTACATCGGTGCCCTCATAGATCGGGCCCTGCGCATACTGCACCGGGTCATTGAAGATTATCGATATGTTTAGTTTTTTACTCAATTTCTCTTTATTTGTCATGCTGAACTTGTTTCAGCATCTGCTTTTGCTTCTCAATATAGATCCTGAAACAAGTTCTGGATCAAATTAATACTGCTATTCTGTTTGATACTATTTTTGATTTGCTGCTTTGTTATTGTTTGCTATATCAAATTTGACATTTGAGCTTTGTCATTTAGCATTCAGCCCGTATCTTTCGATCGCTCCATTCAGCACAGTCTGTATTAATGCATCATAATCCATACCAACTTCCCTTGCAGCTTTCGGGAAGCATGAGTTATCATCCGGATTCGGGAGTATCCCCGGCAGCGGATTTATCTCAATAATGTACGGTTCATCTTTTGAATCACATCTTACATCCATACGCGCCCAATCTTTAATGCGAAGCGCGCGGTATGCGTTTTTACAGATGGTTTCGATCTTACCCTTCAGCTTATCGCTGATATCGGCCGGGCAGGTGAAAATATCAAGCTTGTTTTCCCTGGTATCGAAGAACCATTTCACTTCATATGAGTAAATTTTGGGGAAATCAGCCGGGAGGCCGTCCAGATTTATCTCAACTATCGGTAAAACCTGTACTTTATCGCCATTTCCGAGCAAAGCGACCGTAAATTCGCGCCCGTCCAGGAAGTCCTCTATTATAGAGTATTGATCGTAATCTTGTTTAATCCTTGTTATTTCTCGATTTAGCTCTTTTTTATCATTAACAACGCAGCTATTATAGATGCCTTTAGAGGAGCCTTCGTGCAATGGCTTAACAAAAGCGGGGAATTTTACCTTTGGCTGTCCGTTTACTATTGTATCAGTAGTAAAGAAGCCGGGATTAGGCACGCCGTGATAGGTTAAAATTTCCTTGCAGCGTGATTTATCATGGCAATTTCCTATTGTTATGGGATCACTTGCTGTGTAAGGTATGTTGAGCATTTCGAGCATTGCGGGAATATGCGACTCGCGCGAAGCGCCGCCGAAACCTTCTGCCATGTTAAAAACAATATCCGGCCGGTTCAGGCGGAGCTTTTCGAAAGCATTTTCATCAGCTTCGATCCTTATAACTTCATGACCGGCTTTTTTTATCGCAGCTTCAACTGCCGAAATTGTTTCTTCATCATCCCACTCGGCGTAAACATCGCTTAAACGATTGGAATAATTTTCGGCCAGGTTAGTGTCGATAAATTTTTCTCTATTGTTCTCTTCAATAGTTGATTGAACTGCTTCCTGTTCAACCTCTTTCTTTATGTTGTAAGTAAATCCTACCCGCAAAAAGTTTTTGGTTTTCTCCTTACTCATTTTTCTTTTGATGCGAAACTTTTTTTATACTTCCAAAAATTTCATTCAAAATTTTCTTATGGTATATATTTCACCATCAAAAATCTTTTGCAAATATAACATTCTAACACTCATAGTCAATAGGTAAACACAAAA
>JACSRQ010000109.1 GCA_014879675.1 Ignavibacteria bacterium | reverse complement strand
CTCGAACCCCCACAGGCTTGCGCCCGGCGGTTTTCAAGACCGCTGCAATACCATTATGCGAGCTCTCCGTGCTGCGCAAATATATCAAAAAAACGGCATATTTGCTATTTTACAAATTTAACAAATTACTCTGAATTATTAAAGCCCAAAAAATAGGTAATATTCTGCTCTTTAGAGAAAAAAAAACGACTAAGGTATATTATGGTACGTTATAATAGATGTAGGGGGTTCCGTAATTTGTGATATTTGTATTGTTGTAATAGATCGAATCATACACTTTCCAGCCACCGCCGTAATCAAAATTCACACGGCCCTTATAAAATCCGCCGCTGGTATAAACCGGATTGATATTATCTGATGAATTATGATTGAGCGAATCCAGCCTTACCCTCAGGAACATGCTTGCTGAGTTTACCTGCGTGAAGTTAAGGAAATCAGGTGACTCATGAAGCATGCAAATGAAATCATTGAAACCTCTTACCGGAACCTGGGGTGATGTCATCGTGATCAGGTAGCTTAGGTTGGTCTGCAGGTCTGTGAATATTTTGAACTTTGTCAGGTTATCCCATCCAACGTCAAACCGGGCTGAATCAACACGCAAATCATCATTGTAACTATAAAAGCCATACCATCTGCTTGAAGTATCTGAGGGCATCAGCATAATTATGTAGCCGGTGAACATTCCAACAGAGTTATCATACAAATATTCGGGTTCTACAGGTGTTGCATGGTATTCTGTGGAGCTGAAGTGGAACATCTTGGCATAGAACTTTACCGAGCCGCTAGATTTTGCCTGGCCATTTTCAAAAACCTTGAATCCGACTTTATTATACCCTGTCATCAGTGTATCATTTCCTGTGGTCCAGATCTCAAAACGGATATTATCTTTTTCTGCTGAAACAACTTTTACATATTCTTCGGGTGTATTGTTGACCGGTGACACACTATCCTCGCCGCAGCCGCTGAGAACAAAAGCTGCGAATATAATGCTGAAGATTATGAGAAAATGTTTTTTCATACTGCAAAATAATAATGGCGGAGTTAATAAATAATGATATTTGTCAGATAATAATATGACGGAAATCCAGCTGGCAAATCCTTTCATTTCACAAGTTTATATCTGTGGCAATCAAGCAGATGGTCATTTACCATACCCGTCGCCTGCATATTTGCGTAACATATAGTTGAACCTACGAATTTAAATCCATCCTCTTTTAGCTTTTTACTCATCGCATCCGATTCTTTAGTCCTGGCCGGTAGTTCCTTCAGGCTTTTCCATTTATTTGTAATGACTCTACCTTCTGTAAACTGCCATAGGTATTTATCAAATGAGCCGATTTGCTCAACTATATCAAGATATGCCTGTGCATTTGTAATAGTGGCAGCGATCTTCAGTTTATTACGGATTATACCCGCATCATTCATAAGCCTTTCAACTTTTTTCTCTGAATAGCGTGCTATTTTCTCCGCATTAAATCCATCAAATGCTTTCCTGAAATTTTCTCTCTTATATAATATAGTCCGCCAGCTTAATCCTGCCTGGAAACCTTCCAGCACAATAAATTCAAACAGTTTGTGGTCATCATGCAGCGGCACACCCCACTCTTCGTCATGATATTTCATATAAAGCGGATCTGTTCCGCACCACGGGCATCTGATAATTTCTTTAGGCATATTTTATTGGTTCCATTTTATTACTGAAGCGGTTTTCTGCTAGCCGATTATTCAAAATTATTAACTATTATGTAAAAAGCCAAATCATTAAATTTGTTCACCATGGAATTGTTCGAAATCGGATTTATAAAGGTAGGCTTAATTGATGTAATCGATATAATTATCGTAACTTACATCTTTTATAAGCTTTACCTCGTCATGCGCGGCACTATTGCTTCGCAGATATTCCTTGGGCTGACCCTTATAATTATTGCCTCACTCATCGCACAAACATTCAATATGCGTTCCCTCGGCTGGATATTCAGCCGGTTGACTGATATCTGGGTAATAGCTTTTATAATACTCTTCCAGCCTGAGATACGAAGGCTGCTGCTGGTTATAGGACGAACGCGAATTGCGCGTT
This sequence comes from Ignavibacteria bacterium, assembly GCA_014879675.1. Taxonomy (GTDB): domain Bacteria; phylum Bacteroidota; class Ignavibacteria; order Tepidaquicellales; family OLB5; genus OLB5. Next base: position 18,558 of record JACSRQ010000109.1, on the reverse strand, counting down.
ATTTCCTCAAGATCAACGCCAGCGAAACAATAAACGAGATCGTTGACGGTTTAAAGGAATTAAAAGAGCGCAAACAGGGCGCACTGATCGTGATCTCGATGGGAGACAGGCTTACTTCATTTGTTGAAACAGGCGAGCCGCTTCAGGCTAAGGTGAGCAAAGAGCTGTTGATCTCGATCTTCAGCACGAAATCACCACTACATGACGGGGCCGTGATAATAAATAATAATACCATTGAAGCCGCACGCTGTATCCTGCCGCTTTCATCGACTGAAAAGATTGGTAACCGCAAGCTTGGAACACGCCACCGCGCCGGACTGGGAGCATCTGAAGATGTAAATGCGCTTGTCATTATTCTCTCGGAAGAAACGGGCGGAATATCAATTGCTGAAGACGGCAAGCTGAAATTTGTTTCCGGCCTTGAAGAACTTAAGCGGGAAATGCAGAAAGAGCTTGAATCAACAGATGTTAAAGAAGAGGTAAAAGAGATTTTTGAGGAGATGGATGAAGAATAATAAACCAACGGGATCTGAACTGTAATGCTTCTTCTTGAAGAAGAAAAACGGAAGCTTGCTGAAACCCTTTGGGAAAAGGGAATCAGGGATGAGCGCGTGCTTAAAGCCATTTACGATATACCCCGCGAGAAATTCATTTCAACTGCGCTGAGGAGATTTGCGTATGATGACAATGCCCTTCCGATCGAATGCGCACAGACAATTTCGCAGCCCTTCACAGTGGCATTTATGACACAGATACTTGACGTTCAGCCCGGTGATAAGATACTTGAAATTGGTACAGGTTCTGGATACCAGGCAGCAATATTAAGCAATCTTGGCGCCGAAGTATTTTCAGTTGAACGAATTGAGAAGCTTCATGAGAATGCAAAATCACTCCTTGCAGAGCTGGGTTATAAAGTGTCGCTGAAACTGGATGACGGTACCCTGGGCTGGGTAGAAAACTCTCCATATGATAAAATAATAGTAACAGCCGGCGCGCCGGATATACCGCATCACCTGGTGGTTCAGCTTAACGAAAACGGAAAGCTCATAATCCCGGTTGGCGACCAGGAGTCGCAGCGCCTGCTTATGATCACGGCTTCCAGGAACGGATTTGAAAAAAAGTTCTACGATCATTTTAAGTTTGTACCCCTAATTGGCGAAGATGGCTGGAAAGCCTGAAAATAAGCGTTCACTGCCGGAAGTGATTGTTGTAACCGGACCCACTGCGTCGGGTAAAACGCCCCTTTCATTACAGTTAGCCGAAAAAATAAAAAAAACAACAGGCAAGGATGTGGAGATAATTTCCGCGGATTCCAGGCAGGTTTATAGGCATTTCCCAATCACCAGTGCTCAGCCAACCAATGAAGAACTGAAAATGTTCAGGCATCATTTCATTAACGAGCTTGAGCCTGAGGTGAGCTTTAATGCAGGTATGTTTGGGAAACTGGGCAGAGAGCTTATTGAAAGTATTTTTAACGAAGGAAAGGTCCCGCTGGTTGTAGGCGGCAGCGGACTTTATGTGAATTCATTGGTCTATGGATTGTTTGAATACGAAGAAGACCAAAATGTGGAAATTGATGCAAAACAGGCGGCAGTTCGTGCGGAGTTATATGGCAGGCTTGAAAAAAATGGACTCCCGGGTCTTATAGAAGAATTGAAGAAGGTTGACATTGAAACATTTGATTCAATCAAAGAATTTACAGACCGCAGAGTGATACGGGCGCTTGAAGTATTTTATGTTACAGGTATCCCTGTTTCGGAACACAGGAAACGGAAGATCGATATAAATTTTAATCCGAAGCTGTATGCTGTTGAAATGCCAAGGGATGAACTGTATGACAGAATTAACAGGCGTGCCGGGCAAATGCTGGCTTCTGGTATGATAGAAGAAATTTCTGCTTTAAAAGAAAAAGGATATCATTACAAAACACATAACTCACTGAATACAGTTGGCGCCAGGGAAGTTTTTGAGTATCTGAATGGGAAGATAACGGCTGAAGAAATGATAGAGCTGATCAAACAAAACACGCGCCGCTTCGCGAAAAGGCAAATGACATGGTTCCGCAGAGATGAAAATATTAAGTGGATAGCTTCGGTAGATGAGGTGGAGACTTCTTAGTTGCAGGTTTCAGGTAGTCCCGCGAGCGGGATTTCAATCAGTTTTCCAAACTGATTTCAACAGGCTGAAGACTTAAAAATGTAAAGCAGTTATACGTTCCAAATCCTTTATTCGTAAAATTTCTTGTTAAGTTTTGCCATTTCTTTTAATGTAGGATGCGGCCTGTAGCGGTCTTCGCCGAAATCACGCTGAAGTGCTGTAAGTATATTATAAACCAAGCCTGCACCAAGCCTGTCTGCCCACTCAAGCGGACCGAAAGGGTAATTTGTGCCAAGCTTCATTGCCGTATCGATATCTTCCTTGGATGCGATCCCTTCGGAATACACTTGCACAGCTTCGTTGATTATCATTGATACGATCCGCGGAAATATCATTCCTACCCTATCGGGCACTATTGAATAATTAATTCCCGCCTCACCCAAGAAATTTTCTGCATTTTTAAGTATATCGGGATGGGTTATTTTTGAGGGCGCGATCTCGATCCGTTTAGCTTTGGAAAAGGTATCATACAAGCCAATACCTATGAGTCTTTCCGGATTAGCCTGCAGTGCGCATTGGTCAAAAACCGCAAAGCATAAAGAAGAAGTGAATATCGGTACATCATTTGGAGTCTGCGATTCAATATACTGGAGCTCTTCCGATTTTTCATATTCAGGATAGTTAGTTGAATTGATAATCAATCCGGCTGCTTTCATGTCATCTGTGAATTCAGCTTTCCCGTTTAAGTATTCGCGTATCTCTGAATTAATTGATTCAGAGCCCATTAGAAAAATTTTTGTCATTCGTATAATTGAAAAATTCTGTTTTAAAAGAAAAATTAGAGCAGCACTATTTGGCTTACAGGCAAAAGTTTTCATCAAAAGATCCTGTATGGATACTCCACAGGTTCAATGATGAAAGGGATATTGAAATAGCCGGTCTACTGACGGCTGCTTATGCGTACGGCTCAGTTGATCAGATAAACCGGTTCATAAACTCATTGCTTGAAACCTGCTCAAATAGCCCATACGAATTTACCATTAATTTTCAGAAACGAAAAGATAAAAAGTACCTTCATGGGCTTAAATACAGATTCAATACGGCAGATGATCTGGCGGAGCTGATTGCCACAATTTCCACTGCATTGAAAGCAAATGGATCACTGAAGCAGCACTTCATGAAGCACATGCAGGCAGAAGAAAAAACCGTCTTAGGTGCTTTAAGCGGATTTGTTGCCGAGTTAAACTCCGGGATAGGGAAGGACAGGGGCAGGTATTACCATTACCTGTTGAGCGATCCTGTTAACGGAAGCACATGCAAACGAATGAACCTTTTTTTAAGGTGGATGGTAAGAAAAGATGAAATAGATACAGGTATATGGAGCGAAGTCGGCACATCTAAGCTGGTAATGCCTGTTGATACACACATTGCGCGCATCTCTAGAAAATTGGGACTCGTCAAAAGGAAAAGTATCGATCTGAAGTTTGCAGTTGAACTGACAGAAAAACTTCGCTGCTTCGACTCTGCTGATCCGGTTAAATACGATTTTGCTTTGTGTCATATCGGCATAGATAAAAAAGATTTTTGGACTTGATCCGTCTGAATTCAATAAGAGGGATTTATGTGGGTTAAGTAAGTTGGTTAGTAACTATTAACTTAATTTCCTATTTTAGAATTCTTCAATAAAAGTCGGGTATTAAAATTTCTTTCTAAGTATATATTATTTATGAAAATAGGTATTCTTTGTTATCCAACATATGGCGGAAGCGGCGTTGTAGCCACAGAGCTTGGCATAGAGCTTGCTGCACGCGGACACCAGGTGCATTTCATTTCTTACAGTATGCCCATGCGGCTGAATATGGGATTTTCAGACAACATTTTCTTCCATAAAGTTGAAATCGCTTCTTACCCGTTGTTTGATTTTCCTTTATACAGTATTGCCCTGGCAAGCAAAATTGTTGAAGTGGCTAAGTTCAACGGGTTGGACTTGGTGCATGCGCATTACGCAATTCCGCATGCAACCAGCGCATACCTTGCCCGGGAGATAATTAAAGAAGAAGTACTTTCCAAGAAGAAGAATAACCGTAACATAAAGATCATTACGACTCTTCACGGGACCGATATTACGCTTACAGGGCTGGAGATAAGTTTTCTGCCCACGATGAAATTTTCGGTGCAGAAATCAGATGGTGTTACCGCGGTTTCTGAGTTTCTCAGAACGAAAACAATGTCCCAGTATGAAATTACCAAAGAGATAAAAGTAATTCCCAATTTCATTAACCAGGATATCTACAAAAAGATTGAGAATAACGAGACAAAATGCCTGAAGGAAAAGCTCTCTGCAAACGGCGAAAAAATACTTGTGCATACTTCAAACTTCCGTCCATTAAAAAGAGTTGATGACGCGATCCGCGCATTCAAAATTATTAATGATAAAATACCATCAAAGCTGCTGCTTATTGGCGATGGCCCCGAAAGAAGCAAATGCGAATATCTTGTAAAAGATCTTGGCTTAGTTGATAATGTAAAATTTTACGGTGAGCAGGAGTCGTTTACCGAAATACTCTCAGTTTCCGATCTGTTCCTTATGCCGTCACAATCCGAAAGCTTCGGTCTCTCAGCGCTTGAAGCAATGGCGTGCGGTGTGCCGGTAGTATCATCAAATGCAGGCGGATTGCCGGAGCTAAATCTGCACGGCGAAACAGGCTACATTGCAGAGATTGGCGATGTGGATAAAATGGCTGATTACGCCCTCAGACTTCTAGAGGATCCAAATAAATACAAAATATTTTCTGAAAACGCACTTGATAGGGCTACTACATTATTTTCGGCCGAAAAAATAATCCCTGAATACGAGAAGTATTACGAAGAGATCCTGGCGATGTAACACAGATTTATGTGAATCTGAGTTTGAAGAGGTTTAAACTGCTTTCTTTTTCAGCACTTTCAGCATTTCAGTATCAAGAATTTTGCTGTTGATCCACGAAATGAAATCGAACTGCTCAAGAACATTTTTTTCAAACTGGTCGTTGGAAATTTTTCCGATATCCGATTTCAGTTTTTCGTATAGCTCGATCCTTTCGCTATCGCTGTTATACTTTACTGCTTTATTCAGAAAATTCAGTATCAGCTTTTCAAACTTAAATGCCCTGTCAGTTTTTTTGAGGAAACGCATTGTAGATTTGATACTATACTCCAGCAGGTCATAATTTCCTGCTTCATAATGGACTATCAGGCTTCTTATGCGCGCGAGCACATGCTGTTCAGGCTCAAGCCGGGGATTTGCCGCATTCATTATCCTGTTCGTGTAGTAAATACTCTTCTCATAATCGCCGGTGAGGAAACATGCATAAGCTATCCTGTTATGAAGCGAAGTCTTCCTGTTCTCCAATATCTGCTTATCATAACGGCTGAATCCCGCCTCGATATTTTCTACAATGTGACTTAATTTATCGGCCTTCCCTGTTTTAATGGCAAAGCTTAGCTCAAGATCGCTCACTAAAAGGAATATCCTTGTGTGAAGATCGATAAATTCTTTTTTGTTCTCGAATTGCTCTGAATACTTTTTAAGCTTTTGCAGATTGTGTGCAAACTCAACAGCGCGGTTGTTGGCAATGCATACGTTTAGGTAGTTGTTCAGTGCCAGCACGTAACTTCTTGGATTCTCGCGAATGTACTTCTCTTCACTTTCCATCAGCTCAAGCAGCGCCTTACGGTACTTGTACCAGTTCTCAGTATCGTTAAGTATACGGTAATAATGCCCCCAGATTGAATAATACTTGAACCTGGCATCAAAATTAACCGCATACTTTTCATCCTTCATTATCGGGTTATCAAGTATGGCGTTCAGCTTCTCAAGATCCTTTATATTTCTAACCGAGCCGGTTTGTTTTGAAAACAGGAAAAGCTCATTATAGATCAGGTGATACTCTTCATCAATTTTTAACCTTTCGAGGTTATCCAGTGTTTTATTTTTTATCTTGGTGAACTCAACTTCATTCTCCGAAGCAAAGTAATCCGTGGCTACGTATGTAAGCTCTTTATTATATAAGATAGCAAGGTAGTACATCTTATCGTTTCTCTTAGCGATCTCGATCGCTTTGTTTAGCAGGGTACGGAACTGTTTATAAAGTCCTTTTTCGAACAATACGTTCAGCTCAGTGAGCATGTTATTGAGCTTTGATACGGCGTATTTTTCGGAATGGTATGCGCTTAGTGATTTGAGGGCAAGGTTGAACAGGTAGTTTTTTGTTGAGTATAGCGAGCTTACGAACCGGTCATTTCTGAATTTTTGTTTCAGCGCATCTTCATCATATGAGTTCTGTGCATCAATTGCATCAAACAGTTTAACATACGAATTCTTTTCGCCGATAGTATGCTTGGAAGCAAATTTTTTGAAATAGCCCTTTTCGGAGCGTGACATTGATTTTATCAGCTGAAACAGATCATCTGAAGCACCCATCGACTTCTTATACTCCCAAATGTAATTTCTTCGAAAATAATCACTTTTAGCAGGATAAAACAGCCGCAAAATGAGTTTGAATTCTGAGAATCAAAAAAATGTGATTTTTTAACGGTACATTCAACATTGTATCTTTGTGTAAGGAATTAGTCAATATATCAGATTGATTTTTTTCCTTTTGGAAGCAAGCCCTTACTCCAATCAAACCCGTGAAAGCAAACCAGCTTCCAAACTCCGCTTGAAGTAATACGTGTTTTATAGCCCCAGAATTGATGAATGCGTGAAAATAGCTGATCCAAAATCTTCCAAAACTAAAGTTAATTTTTAATTTAAAAAGTACTAGTTATGAAAAGGCTAATTGTTTTTTTCGCATTCAGCTTGTTGATACAGTCATCTTTATTTTCCCAAATAGAAACGCGTGATCTTCAGTGTATTTTATATCAAAATATTCCAGATCCATTTGAAGAAACAACAACCATCAGATTTTACTTGGGATATGATTGCTTCATCAGGCTATATGTCACAAATGAGTACAGTGAGTTTGTTACATTACTTGCTGAGGGTGATATTGGTTCGGGTGATAACGGGATTATTTTTAAGGTAGATAACCGCCCGGGTAGCAGCGGGAGTTTTAGCAATGAATATGTTTGCATCCTCGAAACCTACGTTGGTGGCGTGAAGAATTGTACAAAATGTATTGTTATGCAGCAAGCAAAGTGAACGGAAGGCTGCCCGAATTATACGTAAAGGCATTTGCAGACAGTCTACAATAGATTCCTCTCTTTTCAAAGATTGCCTGCATCAGCCTTCCTCGAAAAGTTGATTGATTACTTGTTTGACTTTTGAATTATTGTAATTTCATAAATCTCCATCGACTTCAATGTGAAATTCCGGTAAATTGTTGAAAAACAGCAAAATTTCAGCGATTATTATACTTAGAAAAGGTGTTTGACTCATGAATATCACAATATTATGATTTTGCGCCGCGAATTTATTAGTTTATCTTTGTTTCAAGAAGAAATCTAAATAGCCGCAAATATGCAAGTGTTATCTCCGAGGGATACAGTTAATTGAATAATTACCCCCAAATGTAATTAATAATTTTTTTCCGGGAGATTCAAATGCAGTGAAGAAGGAGCCTAGTTTTGGGGGCTCCTTTCTTGTTATAGAGCAGCAAGTTCGGATACATCGGATTTTTAACAAAAAAGCCGCATTTTTGAAACGAATAGGCATAACAATTTGTTACAATTGTAGTTGCGAAAATCAGTTGATTTAGTAACCATTATTTGTTATTCTGTAAGCAAATCAGCAATAAAAATGAGAAAAATAACATTCATCGCAGTCATTTTAGCCTTCGTTACTTCAATTTCATTTTCACAGTTCAAAGAAATTCCGAACAAAACCAAAACCAAGCTGAAATCAAACGGCAATGGGTTGATCCTGGGTTTTATTAACCCCAAGAACTTCACGCTAACTCATTCTTTTAATATGTCAGTTCAGACGGGCGGAAATACATCGCTAAGCCTGGCCTCATATACTGCCACAATGGATTACAGGATACTTAAGAATCTCAATATAAGCGCAGATGTAACAATGCAGTATTCGCCTTATGCGTCGATTGGCTCAAATAATCCGGCGATTAACAAAGATTTCCAGAATTCATTCAACGGCGTAAGCCTCAGCCGAGTTTCACTTGATTACCAGCCGTTTAAGAATACATATATAAGCATTGATTATTACAACAATAGTAATAATCTTTACAATAATTACGATAACAATTATTATAACAGATTTTACGGTAGAAATTATTAAATGTCATCAGCAAATTCAGGTGAATTTGTAAGCAAGTTCCGAAATTATTCCGTTAACATATTAATTGTTCTTCTTGCAGTTATTACCATTTATCTTTTCTACAATCTTTTCAAGCGCCTTACAACTCCGCAAACTGATGTAAAAACCCAGGTTGTTGATTCAACAACCTACTTAACAAAACAGCCATCCGGCGGTACGCTGCAAATTGATGTGCAAAACGGATGCGGTGTATCGGGTATTGCGGATAGGTTTACCGAGTACCTGCGCTCAAAAGGATTTGATGTGGTTGAAATGGGAAACTTTTCAACACAGGATATTAAAACCACTATGGTAATAGACCGCGCGGGAAATATGAAAAACGCGAAACGGGTGGCACAATCGCTCGGCGTAGCAGATAAGTTCGTGATACAGCAGATGAATAAAAATTATTTCCTTGATGCTACTGTAGTTATCGGCAAAGATTATGAAGAGCTGCTGCCGTTCAGGCATCAGATGGAAACACAAACAAAGCCATAAAACAAAATATAATAACGATATAGAAAGACTATACAATTTGGATTCAGAAAAATTAGCTTTTGCATTAGCAGAATTTGCCTTAACAAAAAAGGCCGATGATATCAAAGTTCTCGATCTCCGGAATCTCACCACGATCGCAGACTTTTTTGTAATTTGTACTGCACACTCCGAGCCGCAGGTGAAAGCCGTTGCCGATGCAATACTTGAAGGTGCAAAAAAAGAAGGGCAAGCAGTTTGGCACAAAGAAGGCACTAACATGCGTTCATGGGTGCTGCTTGATTTTGTTGATGTTGTTGTACATGTCTTCCTTAAAGATACACGAAGTTTCTACTCGCTGGAAAAATTGTGGGGCGATGCCGAAGTTACCGAAGTTAGTGATGAGGTGCCGGTGAAGAAATCTAAGGCAAAAGCTGTAAAAAAGACTGCCGCTAAACCTACCGTTAAAAGACCGGCAAAGGCACCCGCCAAACCCCGGAAAAAACCTGTTGTAAAGAAATAGATAAACATGATTTTATAATTGATAAGACTGTTGTATTCCGTTTTAACTATGTCCAAATATCAGCTCACTTTCTGGTGCTATTGCCCGGAATCTTATTGGCTTGTTTCTACATTGTACTAGCTATATCTTGTGGTAATCAATTAGTTTTTTGTGCGATTTCCCCTGTGAATTATATTTTTTGATAAAAAGCGAATAGTTGAAAAAAATACGACTAATATTAATTGAGGATAATAGGCTTTTGCGCGAAGGCATTATCAGTATGCTTAAAAAAGAGCCTGATATTAATGTAATAGCCGCTTTTGGTGATTCGGAGCTTGCTGCTGATACGATCATTGAACTGCAGCCGGATATTGTTCTGCTTGATCTTGGCCTGGCACACCAGGATAGTCTTGATCTTGCAAAGTCAATGAAACTGGAATATCTCGGTATTAAAGTTATTGTTATGGATCTTGTGCCGATCCAGTCAGATATACTGTTATATATAGAAGCAGGTGTTTCAGGTTTTATCCTTAAAGATGCAACTGTTTCCGAGTTCATAAAAACAATTCACTCTGTTGCCGCAAATGAGAAGGTCCTTCCGAAAATTTTAACAGGTTCTCTTTTTTCACAGATAATGGAGCAGGCATTAAAGGAATTATCCCCTGCCAAACTCATCGAATCTGTAAGAATGACTAAACGTGAACGTGAGATCATTAAGCTCATATCTGAAGGGCTTGCAAACAAAGAAATAGCATTCAAGCTAAACCTCTCGATCTATACAGTTAAAAGCCATGTCCATAATATCCTTGAAAAAATGGCGCTGAATACAAGAGTTCAAATCGCAATTCACGCGCACGGCGTTGATCCAACCAAGCCTGAGCTGCCCGCAACCCTAAAAAATTCTAAAAAAAAATAGCACCGAAATTTTTTTTCTGCCTCATACCCTTAATCCTTAAGAGCTAGTTCCCATTTCATTCTAATGCTCAATTGAAAATACTTTCCCGGAATAATTATTTTTGTAAAGGGGACTTTCCCCATCATTTACAAAAATACTATATATTATGAAAGTACTATTGTTATATCCAAAATATCCGGATACTTTCTGGAGCTACAAACATGCCCTTTCCTTCATTCACAAAAAAGCTTCATTGCCTCCTTTAGGACTTCTTACCGTTTCATCAATGCTGCCTGAAGTTTGGGAAAAAAAGCTTGTGGATTTGAATGTAAGAGAGCTAAAGGATGAGGATATTGAGAATGCGGATATGATAATGATTAGTGCAATGATCGTGCAAAAGGATTCTGTAAAGGAAATTGTGGAAAGGGTGAAAGATTTTGATAAGCTAATTGTTGCAGGGGGTCCGCTATTTACTTCGCAGTATGGAGAGTTTCCGGACATCGATTGTTTTGTACTCAACGAAGGGGAGATCACTATACCAATGTTCCTGCATGACCTTGAAAAAGGTGACATGAAAAGGATATATAAATCTGATAGAAGACCGGATATAACAAAAACCCCTGTGCCCGAGTGGAAACTGATAAAGCAGAAGGACTATGCATCAATGGCTATTCAGGTTTCAAGAGGCTGTCCTTTTTCATGTGATTTCTGCGACATAATTGTAATGAACGGGCGGGTACCCAGATATAAAACACCTTCACAGGTTATAACCGAACTGGATTCGCTTTATTACAGCGGCTGGAGAAGCGCTGTTTTTATTGTGGACGATAATTTCATCGGGAACAGGAAAAAAGTCAAGGAAATTCTTGTGGAGATATCTAAGTGGATGGAACAACACAACAGGCCCTTTTGCCTATCCACAGAAGCATCAATTACCTTAGCCGATGATATTGAGCTTGTTAACTTGCTTAAAGCTTCAAACTTTTCAGGTGTGTTTGTCGGGATAGAAACACCCGATGAAGAATCATTAAAAGAGTGCGGAAAACACCAAAATACCGGCAAAGACCTTAAGGAAAAAGTGAAGCTGCTGCAGCGTAACGGACTGGAAGTTAAAGGCGGGTTTATCATCGGGTTTGATACTGATAACATGCATTCATTTCAAAAGATGATAGATTTTATTCAGGAAAGCGGAATTGTTACTGCTATGGTGGGACTTCTTCATGCACTTCCTAAAACTGAACTTTACAGGAGATTGCTCAAGGATGGCAGAATTCTGAGTCAGGCTACAGGCAATAACACCGATTCAACACTGAACTTTATTCCGGTCATAGATAAAGACACACTGGTGTTTGGATACAACCGTGTTCTTCATACAATTTATAGTCCGAAGAACTATTACAGAAGACTGATTACGTACCTGGATGAATATAAAGAATTTGCCAAAGGATCTAAAATAAATCTTATGATTAAGATCAAAGCAATAACTAAAGCAGTGTGGATCATGGGGCTGAGTGAAAAGGGCAGAACTCATTTCTGGAATATGATCTTCTGGACTTTGTTCCACAAACCGGAACTTATCTCGGAAGCTATAACACAATCGGTGTATGGCTATCACTACAGAAGAGTAATGTTAAATAAAGCCATATCTTAAGAAGCACAAGGGTGCGCATTTTTGTTGTTATTTGTAATCAGTATATCGCTGCTTCATTTAGCAACGCTTGGATCACTATGTTTTATCTTTTCCCAATACTCATCATAGTTGAAGCTTTTGAAAGTCGGACTATCAGAGTTGTGGCACGACCGGCAGAACTCTTCTCCGTTTTCGTTTATTATCAGTCCGTTAGATATTGCCTGCTGTTTATCTTTCATAATAGAAAGCTTTTTGTATTCCGAACCGGGGCCGTGGCACGTTTCGCATTGTACCCCTTCAGTTTTATCGAAAGTATCAGTAAGCTCTTCCGGATCAATATCTTTTCCCAGTACATGGCATTTAAGGCATAGTGGTGTTTCAGCGGCAGGAGTAGTAAAACCTTTATCCTTTGCGATCTGATCAGCTTCCGGTGATTGTAATGTAATAAATGCTTTTGAATGTTTGGAATTTTGCCATATTTCCAGCTGGTTCCCCTTGGTATCCCCTTTATGGCAAGTTGCCGCGCAGCTTTTTACCCCTACGTATTTGAAAAATGGACTTTCGGCCTCTCGTTCAGAACCCGTGGTGCTTAGAACTACCATTGCTGTTATAACAATCGCGGCGACGGAATAGACAAGAAATTTTTTGTTCATGACATTAAATAATTGAAGTTGATACAAATTTGGCAGGATATTTCAGATAAAGAAATAGTCCTATAGACTGATAAAAGAATTAGTTCTGTTTTCAATCCTTTGCTTAATTGTTTATACGGGTATGTTATTGTAGATTAGTATTCAATCAAAGTAGATAATATTATGAAAAAACTGTTGACCATTCTGTTCGTATTTGCAATGGCATTACTTCCGGGCAAAGATCTTCTTTCCTCAGGTGAGCCGGTTCCGGGTAAAACGACATTTAGTGATGAAGATATAAAAAGCCTGGCAGGAGAGTATGTTATGAATAACCTGCACCTAAGTAACCCGGCATTTGTTGATGTTGATACAGACGGAGATTTTGATATTCTGATCTTCAAAGATGGGAATGTGGAATATTATAAAAACACAGGCTCACTTGAAAAGCCATATTTTGTCCCTGAAAACATGAAGTATGACAAATACAGTTCAGCTTCAATATTTGACCTCTCACTGCCTTACCCTGTCTTCTTTGCTGATAAGAATGGTGATAGCCGCCCTGATATGTTTGTGATAAAAGATAAGATGTATAATACACAGCAGCAGAGAACTGAATACAAGGTTTTGTATACGGAAAATGCTCTAGGCCTTGATACCGGTGTACTGATAACAATTGTTTTAGTGCTGCTTATTATAGTGCTTGTTCTTGCAATACTATAGGTCATTTAATAAAAATAAGTAGGAGGAGTATAATATGTCTTTAATGTCAGTGATAATTACCCTGGTTGTAGTAGGGGTTGTACTATGGCTCATAAATCTTATCCCAATGCAGCCGACGATTAAAAAAATACTAAATGCAGTGGTTGTGATATTTGCAGTAATATGGCTATTCAGGATATTTGGCCTGTGGGCATACTTCGCAAACATTGCGATCTAATGAAATTTAAGAAATCAAACGAAAGAAAATTATGAAAAGAATTACTTTAAGATCTTACCTGTCTATATTGTTCCTTTTTATCTTCTCTGCTATGCTTGGCACCTCTGCTGCTCAGCAAAGGGGATCAGAAATATCTGAGCAATATGACAACGCTTCATATTTATCACAATCAACCCCCGGTGTAATGATACCCGGCCAAAGTTATGGCGTATCGGTATCAATGAAAAATACCGGCAGAAGCACATGGAGCCAGGGTAATTACAGCCTTAAGCTTATCAATGTGAATGAATCAACAGTTAAAACATGGGCAGTAAGCAGTATTGATGTTAACTCCACAGTTAGCCCGGGCAACGAAGTTGTTTTCAATTTTACAATAATTGCCCCGGTTGAAGGAAGTTATAATATTCAGTGGCAGATGGCTAACGGGAATGCATTTTTTGGGGAGCCAACTATTAACGCTCCGGTAAGAGTTTCAGGAATTGACGTTACAACCGAGGTACCCAGTATTATCGATAATAACGCAATGTTCGTTTCACAGAATGTTCAGTCTGAAATGGAAACCGATCTCACTTATGATGTAGTTGTGAACATGAGAAATAACGGCAGCACAACATGGAAGCCGGGCGAGTATAAGCTGAAGATCTCAACTCTTGGCGCTGATAATACTTACAATGCCTGGTCGGTAGCAAATGTTGAGCTTTCAGATGACGTAACGGCAGGTTCAGAAGTTAGGTTCGTATTTAAGGTTACAGCCCCAAGCAAATCGGGTGTATATAATTTTCAATGCCAGTTGGTAAGAAACGGAACATTCTTTGGTCAGCCTTCGACCAACGTAGTTGTAAATGTAAACTAACCATCTTTAAGAACTCTTAATAAAAGGATTGGATCAAAGTTACCCCGCAATAGGGTAACTTTTTTTATGTAAGCCTTCTACTCCGCTGGATGTAGTCCCTTTTTCATCCTTTTGTACAATTGTTAGGACACACAACTATTTGTAGTTTACAATACAAAAAAGATCTCTAATAGTGAGTAAAATGGTTTATTATGAGTAATTACTTAGATATGAAAAAAAAATTATACAGAGTTACAAACCGAATTGCAGTATTCATCCTCGTGGTTACTGTATTGATTCCCTTAACACTTTATGCGCAAAGCCCGGGGAATCCGGTCAGCATTTCACCAGGCAACCAGCAACGGCCGGTAGTTGCCGCTGATGGAAGCGGCGGGACCATAATTGCATGGCAGGACAGGCGTAATGGCAAAAGTGAAATATTCGTTCAACGAATGAGCGCCGACGGTAACCCAATGTGGCAAAGTAACGGATTGCCGGTTTGTGTACAGGACAGTAATTTTTTACCCGCGATAATTAGCGATGGCACCGGCGGTGTAATAATTTCGTGGAGCTCCTACAGAGGCAGTTCTACGGCAGATATCTATATACAAAAGGTTAGTTCATCAGGCGCTATGCTCTGGACAACAAACGGAGTATCCGTATGCACTGTCGTTTTTGAACAAAACAATATTTCTATGATAAGTGACGGACTAGGTGGCGCAATATTAACATGGCAGGATTACCGGAGTAATAACGGCTCTGCTGATGTTTATGCACAACGGGTAAATTTACTTGGTACAATTCTGTGGGGCTCAAACGGTACTGCAATATGCAACGAAGCATCATCACAGATCGGGCCTAAAATGGTCAGCGATGGCAGTGCAGGAGCATTTATTACCTGGGCTGATAACCGTGCCGGAGATTATGATATTTATACGCAGCGGATCGCTGCCGGTGGGGCTGTGCAATGGACAACTAATGGCGTGGCAACCTGCACAATGGGAACAGACCAGCTGCAGCCGGATGTTTGCCGTGATGGGGCAGATGGTATAATTATAACCTGGTCCGATTTCAGAAGCACTACCGATTTTAATATCTATGCCCAAAGAGTGGGACCTTCAGGAGCAATTGTTTGGGTTGTTGATGGCGTTGTAATCAATAATAATGTTGCTTATGCGCAGGTAGATCCTAAAATAGTAAGTGATGAGCTTAGCGGGGCTATCATTACCTGGACGGATTACAGAACCGGTATCACTTCCGATATTTATGCACAGCGCATCAGCCCGCTTGGAGCGGTTCAATGGACTGCAACAGGCGTAATAATTTGTACTGCAGTGGGAGACCAAACAGTATCGCAGCTAACAATTGATGGAAACAATGGAGCTTATATAACATGGGAAGACCATCGTAATGCCGGAAATTCGGATATTTATGCCCAGAGAATTGCATCAAACTCTGCTCTAAACTGGTCTGCAGATGGATTTGAAATATGCACAATGGCAAATAACCAGGGTAACCCCGCAATACTTAGCAATGGCAGCCTCGGGGCAATTGTAGTTTGGGAAGATTTTCGCAGCGGTTCAAGCTTCGATATTTATGAAGTTGGATTTAATACTACGGGAATTATCGCAGTAGAGAACGAAGTATCACAAATTCCTTATGAATATAATCTGTTTCAAAACTATCCAAACCCATTTAATCCTTCAACAACCATTAGTTTCCAAATCCCTGAAACAGGGAATGTTAAGATCAGCATTTTTGATATCCTTGGCAGACTTACGGATATACCGTTGAATGAAGTTAAGAAGGCAGGCAATTACAATGTTGTTTGGAATGCATTAAATCTGCCAAGCGGAGTGTACATTTATAAGATCGAAGCAGGAAGCTTTACCGATGTCAGGAAAATGATACTTATAAAGTAGTACAAAGAAAATAATACTGATGAAATGATCAGTACTGTTTAGCAGGAAAGTTTCTTCTAAAAGCCGCCTCATTAAATGGGGCGGCTTTTTTTCATCACTCAATTGCTTTATAGCTTCAATGATCGAAAATCAGGTATGTTTATGGGTTTAAATCCGCTCTATTGTTTCTAATCCACTGGGTGTAGTTCCTTTTTCATCCTTATGTACAATTGATTATTCTGCCTTCAATAGGTAGTTTACATTACTGAAAACTCAAAAAGGCTATTACGAATAGCATTAAGTACAATTGTTTTTTATAGAATAAATGAACGTCTTAAATAAGAGAATTTTAAAGAAGATATTATTCAAATGAAAAGGACAAAAAATGTATAATAAAAGCAGCAAAAAAGGGCTTTTGATCGGATTTATCATAGGCGGAGCAATCGGCGGAGCAATAGCCCTGTTATATGCACCTCAAAAAGGAAAAAATCTTCGTCATGATATCAGTAAAAAGTCCGGCGAGATCTATGAAAGCGGCAGAAAAATTGCTGTTGATTCATGGAATGGCGTGAAAGAGACTGCCGAAAGCACACTCGAAAGCGCAAATGATATATTGAATTCAGGAATGGACAAGATATCACGCAAAGCAGAAAATGTGCGCGATGCTTTCAGGGCAGGGATGGAAACGTACACCGAAGAAACCAGAGCTGATAACAGGAAAGATCATGCTCACACTACAAGTAACGAAGATACCTTCGGAAAGATCACTTAAAATTTTTGTTTCCTTCAAATAATGTTGCAGCAGTGCAGCATAAAAGACGTCACATTAGTAATTGCGGAGGCGATGGTATCTTACTCTTACGGGAGATTATCGTTTTTTACAGAATCTCCTCTGCAATGCTATATAACTAATTTCTTAATCAAAATAAATTAATCATGCTCTGGACAATTTTTGTAATACTATTGGTACTTTGGCTCATTGGATTTGTCAGTTCATATACAATGGGCGGGTTTATTCATATTCTTCTTGTAGCCGCAGTTGTTATCCTGGTCTTCAGGCTGGTTACCGGCAGAAGAGTGGCGTAATCTGCAATACATCACCTTTTATATAGCAGATTCTTGGCAAGCAACGGATTTTTAAAACAGGCAAAACTGCCTTTAACCTAAGTCTAAATTCGAAGGAGGTATAAAACTTGAACAGTGAAGAAGTTTATCTTAAGGAAGCATATATACACTATGATTATTTTAACAGGATAGCTGTAAAGCTGACTAATGATGTTTTTGAAGCGGAGGATCTGGTTCAGGAGACATTCATCCGTGCATACAGGTTTATAAACACATACAAACCCGGCAGTAATGCAAAGGCATGGCTCTACCGCATTATGAAGAACCTGTTCATTAATTATTACCGTAAGAAGATGGCTCATCCGGTTTACAGTCTTGATACTCTTATCTCGGAACCTGCTTCAGAAGATAAGGACCCGGCGTTGAGGCAATACGAACTCACCAAACTGATGGAAGGGTTAAAAAATGAGTACAGGCAGGTATTGATCTTATTCCATTTGAAAGAGTTATCACTCATTGAAATATCTAACCAGCTCAACTGGCCCGTTGGCACGGTAAAGAGCCGGCTGCATCGCGGGCGCAAGGAATTAAGAAAAGTACTCAGCCCGGTAATATAAAATGTAGTTTCAAAGTACAACAGTAATTTTTTTTAACTTTATCACTGCTGATTTTTATGCAACAACTATATTGAATAACTTACGAGATAATAAACCAGGAGTATAAAATGCCTAAGATACCTAAGATAACTAAGAGCCCTAAGATGCCTAAGATCAGGATCATAATAATTGAAGATAACAAGCTTTTGCGGGAAGGAATTAGCCGCATGCTTAAGAACAGGAGCGATATGGTTGTGGTAGCAGCACTTGGTGACAAGATCAAAGTGAAAGACAAGATCCACACCCTTAAACCCAATATTTTGCTTTTGGATCTTGGATTGGTAAATCAGAACAGTTTGGAAATGGTAAACTATATTTTAAAGGAATTTCCCAAACTGAAGCTGGTAGTAATGGACCTGCTGCCGGTACGTACAGATATCATACAATTCAGCGAAATGGGAGTTGCAGGTTTTATTCTTAAGGATGCAACCACCGATGATTTTATAAACACTATAGTTTCAGTTTCCAAGGGAGACAAGGTGTTTCCTTCGCAAATGCATGGCTCGCTCTTTTCAGAGATTGTTGATGGAGCAGTCAACGAGCTGCTGGATTCAAAGCTCATGGAATCCATAAGAATGACAAATAACGAAAGAACTATAATGGCATTTATCTCCCGCCTGTCTCTTATACACATCTGACGCTGCC